>JBFHXN010000117.1:0-7435 GCA_041598955.1 Desulfuromonadales bacterium
AGATCGACGACGTCCTCGGCGTCTGGCCCCTGCACGGCATGATCGGCACCTGGGGCGGCATCGCCGCAGGCATCTTCGGCCAGCCCCTCTTCGGAGGCATCGGGGGTGTGACCTTCCTCTCCCAGGCCGCCGGCAGCCTCCTCGCCGTCGCCTGGGCCCTCGTCATGGGCTTTCTGGTCTATGGCGCCATCGGCAAGTTCATCGGCTTCCGCCTCCCCGAGGAGCTGGAATTCAAGGGGGCCGACCTCTCCATCCACCAGATCGACGCCTACCCCGAGGAGAACGTGCGCTAGAGAGGGGATCGCTCTTTTCGTCCCGGTTCGAACCAAAGAGGCTGCCCGACCCATCGCCGCGGCAGCCTCTGTTTCTTTGTGGACGGGGCCGACCGCGCCGGTCAGTCTCAGCCCGCCAGGGTGCGAATGCCGTCGGCGATGAACTGGATGGCGAGGGCGGCCAGGAGAACCCCCAGGAGCCTGCGCAGGATGTCGTCCCCCGTCGCGCCGATGAGCCGTTTGAGAAACCTGGCCGCCAGCAGGGCCGCCAGGGTCAGGGGAAAGATGGTCAGCACCGCCAAGACCAGGGCGAGCCGCTCTCCCCCGGTTCCGACCTGGGAGAAGAGCAGGATGGTGAGGGTCAGGCAGCCGGGGCCGGCGATCAGTGGAATCGACATGGGGTAGACGGAGATGTCGAGGTTCTGCTTCCCGGGCCGGTAGCCTCCCCCCCCCTGGCGGGTGATCATGAGAAAGGCCGTGTAGAAGAGCAGCAGCCCCCCGGAGACCCGAAGGGCCTCGATGCTGATGCCGAGCCTCACCAGGAGCGCCTCGCCGAAGAAGCCGAAAAGCAGGACGATCAGGGTCGAAATCACCGTGGCCCGCACCGCCATGCGCCTCACGTGTCCCTTCTCGCTCGAGGCGAGGAGGCCGTGGAAGATCAGGGCGGCGCCGATGGGATCGATGATGACGAAGTAGGAGGTGAGGGCGTAGAGGTAGGTATCCAAGGGGGCCTCCGCCGCCGGGTTGGTTCCCGGTTCGAAAAGGGGGTGGCCCAGATGTTACCCCGCCAACGCCCCTCCGGCAAGGCACTTTTCCCTCTCCCGCCGGGGCCCGGCCAGACTGACCGTATGCCCCAGGGCGCCGAGCTCGGCGGCCAGTTCGATCGCCGGCCCCAGATCTTCCCAGGCGGCGGGGCGCAACCGGGCGTGGACCTCCCCGGCGGGAGCCTCCCCGGAGAGCCATCGCCCCAGGGCATCGGAGACCTCCGGGTGCGGCGGGAAGATCCGCAGGACAATCTGCCCGGTGGTCTGCAGCTTCGCCTGGTATCCCGCACCGTCGATGCGCACGAACAGTTCGGCGTGGTCCATTATGCTCCTCCCCTCGATGGTCAACCCTGCCTGAAACGTTCCGCCCCGGGTCCGCCCCGCACCCCCCCGTCCTGCTTCGGGGGAGGGGAAGGGCGGACCGGAACCGACCTTCCTGCCTAGAAATCCCTGCCATGAGGCCGGGGCCCCTCCATCAGAGGGCGCAGCCGCTTGGCCAGCTCCTTCTGCTCCGGGGTCAGGATCCCGTGGATGCGGCTCTGGACCCGGACCCTCGAAACCATCATCTCGACCTGCACCTCGGCCTTCTCCGCCGCCAGGGCGCGGATCGCCGCCTCGTCGAAGGCTCCCTCTTCCGTGATCCGCCGCATCTGTTTGCGCCCCTCGGCCAACTTTTTACGGAGTGGCTCAACGACCTTGCGCTCTTCCGCCAGGATTGCCCCGATCTGCTCCCTCTGGGCCTGGCTCAGCCCCAGGGCCTCGGCCATGGCATCGCCATGCCTGCCCGGTCCGCGCCCCTTTCCCTCCCGACAGCCGGGAGCAAGACCTTCTTCGGCCATGGCCGGATCATCCAGCTCGGGCAGGGTGGTGGCTCCCACGAAGAGAGCGGCGCTGGCGAGGATCGCTGCGGCCCACGCGACGACGAGAATCCTGTTTTTCATCTCTGTTCTCCTTGATTGTTGTCGGGCGGGTTGATTCCCGCCGGTTGGACGGTCTTGGCCCTTCGAAGGTTTACGCCACCCCTGGTCGAATTCCCCTTGGGGAGGCCGAAGGGATCTTTTCCCCTGTTGGAAACCGTTTTACCCCCCGAAAGTGCAGGGAATGTGGAAGAAATAAGGAAATGGGGCTGATGAAACGGAGAAGGCTGGCCTTGCCGGGACCGGTTATGCTAGGAAAGGTGTAGACCCAAAAGGGAGAGGACCATGGCCATCGGCATCCGCACCAAGCTTTTTTTGACCCTGCTCGCCACGGCTGTCTGCGTGGTGGTTTCCATGTTCGTCATCATGCGCTGGAGTCTCGACCGGGGGTTTATCCGGTACGTCAACCAGGTGGAGCAGGAGCGACTCGAATCGCTGGCGGCCAGTCTGGAAGATGCCTATGGGGCCGAGGGGAGCTGGGGTTTTATCACCGAGAACCCCCGGCGCTGGAGGCAGTTGATGCGCCAGGCCCTCCCCGAGGAAGCGAGAGAGGCCCGGCGACCCGAAGAGGGACATGGGCCGCGGGAGAGCAGAGAGCCGCCCCGGCCTGCCCCCCCCCCTCACCCCCGGATGGGACAGCCCTTCGAACAGCGCCTCCTTCTCCTCGACGGGGACCGGGCAGAACTGTTTGGCCATGCCGACCCCTCGGGGCCTGTCGAGCTGAGGCCCCTGATGCAGGATGGAACCGTTATCGGCTTTCTCGGCCTCAAACCCCGCAAGGCCCTTTCCGACACCCACCAGGTGCGGTTCGTCCGCGAGCAGCAGCAGGCCTTCGCCCTGATCGCCCTGGTCATCATCGCCCTGGCCGCCCTGCTCTCCATCCCCCTGGCCCGGCGCCTGGTTCGCAGGGTCAGGGCCCTCGCCGCCGCCACCCATCGCCTGACCGCAGGGGTCTACGAGACCCGCATCGAGACGGGAGCCTCCGACGAGTTGGGGCTACTCGCCCGCGACTTCAACGGCCTTGCCCAGGCCCTGGAGGAAGCCGAGCAGACCCGCAGGCAATGGGTGGCCGACATCTCCCACGAACTGCGCACCCCCCTCGCCATTCTGCGGGGAGAGATCGAGGCCCTCCAGGACGGCGTACGGGAGCCGACCCCCCAGGCCATCGACTCCCTGCACGAGGAGGTCCTGCGTCTTGCGCGACTGGTGAACGATCTCTACGAACTCTCCCTCTCCGACGTTGGTGCCCTGACCTACCGCAAGGCCGATGTCGACCTGGGGGTTCTTCTGCGGGAATCCCTCGACCTCTACGCCCCCGACCTGGCCGCCCGGGAGATCGCCCTCGAGGTCTCCATTCCCGAGAAGGAAAGGGGTATGGTCCATGCCGATGCCGGAAGGTTTCACCAGCTCTTCGGCAACCTTCTGGAGAATTCACTCAAGTACACCGACCCCGGCGGAAAGCTTTGCGTGAAGCTGGAGGTGGGAAAGGAACGGGTGAGGGTGGCGCTGTCCGACTCGGCCCCTGGCGTCCCCGAAGAGGATCTGCCCAAACTCTTTGACCGTCTTTACAGGGTGGAAAACTCGCGCAACAGGGCCCTCGGGGGAGCCGGGCTGGGGCTCGCCCTCTGCAGAAACATCGTCGAGGCCCACGGGGGCGTCATCGAAGCCCACCCCTCTTCACTGGGGGGGCTGAGCATCACCGTCGAACTTCCCCTCACGAGGTAGCCGAAGATGGCACAGAAAATCCTGATCATCGAGGACGAGCCTCGTCTGGCGCAGCTGCTTGCCGATTACCTGGGCCAGGCGGGATATGAAACGGTCCGGGTGGCCGACGGGGAGGAGGCCTATGCCCGTTTCCGGGAGGAGCAACCGGCCCTGGTCCTTCTCGACCTGATGCTGCCGGGCAAAGACGGCATGACGGTCTGCAAGGAGATCCGGGCCTCTTCCTCTGCCCCCATTATCATGGTGACCGCCCGGGTCGAAGAGATTGACCGGCTCCTCGGCCTGGAACTGGGGGCCGACGACTACATCTGCAAACCTTTCAGCCCCAGGGAGGTGGTCGCCCGGGTTCGGGCTGTCCTGCGGCGCAGCGCCGCAGGGCCAGGTCCCGAAAGCAGAGGGCTCCTGCTCGACCGGGACCGTTACCGGGCCACCCTCCACGGACGGGACCTGGAGCTCACCGCCGTGGAGTTCCAGCTCATCTCCTTTCTCGCCGCCCATCCCGGGCACATCTATTCCCGGGGCCAGCTCATGGACCGGATCTACCCCGACCAGCGCGTGGTGAGCGACCGCACCATCGACAGCCACATCAAGAAGCTGCGCCGGAAGATCGCTGCCGCCGCACCCGGTGAAGAGCTCATCCACTCCATCTACAGCGTGGGGTACAAGTTCCAGCAGGACTGAGTCCTCCGGTCCTTTCTCCTCTCAATTCCTCCTCCCGCTCCCGGCTTGACCTCCGGGGAGCCGTCATCGTATCCTGCGGACCTGCAGCAAGGACTTCCCCCAAAGGACCGGAACATGCCCATTTTTGAAGTCACCTACGAGATCAACGGGGAGACCCGCTCGGTGCTCATCGAAGCCGCGACCCCCGTTGAGGCGGCCCGCCGTTTTCAAACCGAGCAGGCCGAACCCGGCTCCTCCGTCGTCTGCGTCGTCAGGCAGTAATCGGAGTCGCGTCGCCCCGCGTTCGGCAGATGGTATCCTTGAGCGGTATGGTCTGAGCCAACGGAGGAAGGAGCCCGCCATGAAAATCCGCAAAAAGATTCTCGACTACGAGTACGAAGAGGTCCTTGACGTCCGGACCCGGGAACTGATCCGGGTCGCCTGCGCCGTGGCCGTCGGCTGCCCAGACTGACTCTCCAAGCACTTCGCGGTCGCGAAGGACGCCGGGGCCACCGAAGCCGAACTCAAGGAAGCCATGGCCTACGGGGTCATCGCCCCGGCCGGGCGGGCCAAAAACTTCCTGCTCAAAATGCTCCCTGATCTGGGCCTCGAACCTTAGGGGCCCCAGGATTTTTGGCACCAAACGCCTCCATCCTCTCCGGGGAGATCTCCATGGCCGGAACTAGGGAGCAGGACACCGCCTGGGTGACCGGGATCGTCCGGGAGTTCTGGGCTTCCTCCCCCGAAAACGCCCTTGACGGCGCCGGGGGTGAGAAGGCCTGGGGTGAACCGCGGCTCGGCTTCGCCCGTGGGGACGACCCCTACTTCGAAACCTTCAAAAAGGCCATCGGCCCTTTCCTCTGGACCCCGGAGGAGGCCTTCGCCCTGGCCTTCCCCGAGGCGCCCCTTCCCGCCGCCCGCCTGACGGTGATCAGCTACCTGCTCCCCCAGACCCCGGAAACCCGGGCCGACCAGCGCCGGGCCTCCCTCTATCCCGCCGCCCGGTGGGCCCGCTCCCGCTTTTTCGGAGAGGCCTTCAACCGCAGCCTGCGCCTCCACCTGGCCCACACCCTCGTCGAGGCGGGAATCCCGGCCGTTGCCCCCGAGAGACTTCCCGGGTTCGACTACCGGCGCTCGAGGCGTTTCGGTCTCGCCTCCAACTGGTCGGAGCGGCACGCCGCCTTCGTCGCCGGCCTCGGCACCTTCGGCCTCTCCGACGGCCTGATCACCGAGGCCGGAAAAGCGGTGCGCTTCGGCTCCGTGGTGGCGGCCCTCGACCTTCCGCCGACCAGCCGTCCCTATCCCGACCACCAGGCCTGGTGCCTCTGGTACGCCCGGGGGACCTGCGGCGCCTGCATCGGCCGCTGCCCGGCCGGGGCCATCACCGCCGAGGGGCACGACAAGGAGAAGTGCTTCGCATACATCCGGGAGGTGGCCGCTCCCTACGCCACCGCCCACTTCGGGACCGGGGACACCCCCTGCGGCCTTTGCCAGGTCGCCATCCCCTGCGAGGGACGTATCCCCTCCGGTCTTACCTCCTCCTGCAGTTCACCCTGACCCGGATCGCTGCCCGATGAAATCAATCGCCTCTGAACTCGCCTATTTTCTCCGCGGCCGGGCCAAACAGAACCTGAAGGTCCTCTTCCTCTACTGCGCCTTTCTCCTCTGCCTGATCCTCGTCTACGCCGCCCTCTTCCGCACCCTAATGTGGCACCTGGAGGGTCGGGAGTTCTCCTTCATCGCCGGGATCTACTGGGCCATCACGGTCATGACCACCCTCGGCTTCGGGGACATCACCTTCCACACCGACGCAGGCTACATCTTCGCCACCGTGGTCACCGTCTCGGGGGTCGTCTTTCTCCTCATCATCCTTCCCTTCGGGCTCATCAGCCTCTTTCTCGCCCCCTGGATCGAGCACCGCCTGCGCTACCGCCCTGTTCTCGCCTTGCCGCCCGACACCTCCGGACACGTCATCATCTGCGGCATCGATCCCATCACCCGGGCCTTCATCCGAAAGCTTCAGCACCGGGCAATCCCCTTCGTGGTCATCACCGATGACACCGACCAGGGAATCGCCCTGGAAGAGGAGGAGGGACTGCGGGTGATCATCGGCCCCCCCACCGAACGGCGGGTCCTCGAAGGGGCCCGGGCCCAGGCGGCCCGCTACGTCGTGGCCAACCTCTCCGACCCCCTCAACGCCAACCTCTGCCTGAGCCTGAGGGCCTTCTGCCAGACCCCCATCGTCGCCCTGGTGGACGAACCGGAGCACGGAGCCCTGCTCCACCAGGCCGGCGCCGACAAGCTGATCCCTCTCAAAAAGATCCTCGGGCGCTATCTCGCCACCCGGGCCACCACCCGGGGCGCCATGGCCCACATTCTCGACTCCTTCGGCAGCCTGCAGATTGCCGAACTCCCTGTCCACGGCACCCCCTTCGTCGGCCAGAGCCTCGCCCAGGCCCAGATCCGCAACCGCACGGGGCTTGCCGTCATCGGCCTCTGGGAGCGTGGCAACTTCACCGTCCCCACCCGGGACACCCTTCTCGACGAGGGAGCCGTCATGGTGCTGGCCGGCACCCTCGAACAGCTCGAAACCCTGGAGAAACTCACCGGTGAGGAACCGGGGGAGGATCTCGTTTTCATCCTGGGGCATGGCCGCATCGGCTGCTCGGCCGCCTCCTTTCTCGACCGCAAGCCGGTCCCCTACATCCTCGTCGATCAGGTTGAAAACCCCGACTGCGCCGACCATGTGCCGGTTATCGGCAACGCCACCGGACGGCTCCTCCTCCGTCAGGCGGGGCTCGAGAAGGCCCGCGGCCTCATCGTCACCACCAACGACGACAGCACCAACATCTTCCTCACCCTGGCCAGCCGTCACCTCCACCCCCACATCCGTATCGTCGCCCGGGCCAACCAGGAACAGAATGTCGAGCAACTCTATACCGCCGGAGCCGATTTCGTCGTCTCCAACGCCTCCGTCGGGGCCAGCATTCTCATCAACATTCTCGAGTCCAAGGAGTCGGCCTTCCTGACCGAGGGGATCCAGGTCTTCCGCCGCCCCCTCCCACCATCCCTGGTCGGGCAGGCCATCGCGGACACCCAC
>JBFHXN010000118.1:0-7412 GCA_041598955.1 Desulfuromonadales bacterium
AAGAAGGTCTTCGCCCACGGCTGGTGGACCGTCGAGGGGCAGAAGATGAGCAAGAGCCTGCGCAACGTGGTCGAGCCCAACATGCTCATCGACCGCTACGGGGTCGATGCCATCCGCTACTTCCTTCTCCGGGAGGTCCCCTTCGGCCTCGACGGCGACTTCTCCCACTCGGCCCTGATCCACCGGGTCAACTCGGACCTCGCCAACGACCTCGGCAACCTGGTCAGCCGCTCGAGCGCCATGGTGGGCAAGTATTTCGACGGGGTGCTCCCCGAGTCCGGCCCCGCCGAAGAGCATGACCTCCCCTTCATCGCCCGCTTCTCCGAGGCGCTGGCGACCTTCGACCAGCAGATGGAGGAGATGGCCTTCAACAAGGCCCTTCAGACCGTATGGGACCTGGTCGGGGCGGCCAACAAGTACATCGACGACACGGCACCCTGGGCCCTGGCCAAGGACCCGGCCAAAAAAGCCCGTCTCGGCGCCGTGATGTACAACCTGATGGAAGCCCAGCGCCTGATCACCCTTCTGGTGGCGCCCTTCATGCCCGATACCGCGGCAGAGATTCTATCGGTGCTGGGAGAAAACCCCCAGGATGTCAGCATCGACGGTCGCTTCGAGTGGGGACGGCTCACCCCGGGAACCGCCATCCGCAAGGCGGCCCCCCTCTTCCCCCGGATCGAAGCCGAGTCGCCTTGAACCACGCTTTCCCGGCCTCCTGGCCAGCGAAACAAGGGGCGCTGAAGGCGCCTCAGGCTGCTGAAAAACCCTCATCTGCTTCGTTCCCCTTGATCTCGTCGCTGCGACGTAGCTTCCGCTACGCCTCACTCCTCGATCTGCGGGCGCCTTGCAGCTGAGGGTTTTTGAACAGCCTAAAGGAAGAGTTTGTCAACAAACTGGGGCGCCGAAGGCGCCTTTTGCCTTTGGAGAGACCACCATGGATTCCCCCTCCCCTCCCCTGGTCGACACCCACGCCCACCTCGATGACGCCCGTTTCCGTGAGGACCTCCCCGGGGTCCTGGCCAGGGCCGCCGAGGCAGGCGTCGAGCACATCCTGACCGTGGGCTGCGACCTGGAGAGCTCCCGGGAGAGCCTTCGCCTCGCCGCCGCCCATCCTGGGCTCTACGCCGCCCTCGGCATCCATCCTCACGACGCCCCCCAGGCCACCAAAGAGGGGCTGGAGACCCTTCGGGACCTCCTCGGCAACGACAGGGCCGTGGCCGTCGGGGAAATCGGCCTCGACTTCTACCGCGACCGCTCCCCCCGCGACGTTCAGCGCCGCGCCTTCCGCGACCAGCTCCGTCTGGCCCGGGAGGTGGGCAAACCTGTCATCGTGCACGATCGCGACGCCCACGAAGAGGTCCTCGCCATTCTGCGGGAGGAGCGGGCCGCGGAAATCGGCGGGGTCCTCCACTGCTTCAGCGGAGACCTGGCCATGGCACGGGCCTGCGTCGAGATGGGACTCTACATCTCCATCGCCGGCCCCGTGACCTACCCGGCCAACGAGGCGCTGCGGGAGGTGGTCCGCCAGATCCCCGTCGACCACCTGCTCATCGAGACAGACGCCCCCTACCTCGCCCCCCAGGCTCGCCGCGGCCGGCGCAACGAACCGGCCTTCGTGGCCCAGACGGCCCGAAAAATCGCAGAGATCAAGGGGCTCACCCTCGATGACGTGGCACGGGTGACCACCCTGAACGCCTTCGAACTCTTCGGCATCGGCGAGGCGGACCGCACCACCAAGATCGCCTACCGCATCCGCAACTCCCTTTACCTCAACGTCACCAACCGCTGCACCAACGCCTGTGTTTTTTGCGCCAAGTTCCGGGATTTCACGGTCAAGGGGCACCACCTGCGCCTCGACCGGGAACCGACGGTTGCCGAGGTCCGGGCCTCCATCGGCGACCCGACCCGGTTCGAAGAGGTGGTTTTCTGCGGCTACGGAGAACCCCTGATCCGCCTCGACCTGGTGCGGGAGGTGGCGGGCTGGCTGAAGGGGCAGGGAGTCCGGGTGAGGATCAATACCGACGGGCAGGCCAACCTGGTCCATGGGCGGGATATCCTTCCGGAGCTCGCCGGGCTCATCGACTCCGTCTCCGTCTCCCTCAATGCCCCCGATGCCGAAACCTACCAGGGGATTTGCCGTTCGCGATTCGGTGAAAAGGGGTACAAGGCCGTCCTTGAATTTCTGCGACTGGCTCCCCGGCACATCCCTTCGGTCACCGCCACGGCTGTGGCCCTGCCGGGAATCGACATGGCCGCCTGCCGCCGGATTGCCGAGGACCTCGGCGTCGAGTTCCGGGAGAGGGAGTACAACGAGGTCGGTTGACCCTCCTTCCAAGTCCAGAGGGGCGGAACAACTTTTTGGCTCCATCCCACCACGGTCCCCCAACAGAGAAGCCAGCCCCCGGTCAGGGGCTGGCTTCATTTTTTTGTGTAAAGAGACGCTTGAAGCGTGAACCAAGGGTCAGTGGGGCACGGGAGGGACCAGGGGTCCCTTTTCCCTCGGCCTCTCGGGAATCACCAGGTTGAGGACCACCCCCAGCAGACCGGCCAGACCGATCCCCTTGAAGCTGACGGAGCCCAGGGAGAACTCGAGCCCGCCGATGCCCGCCACGACCACCAGGGAGACGATGACCATGCTGCGGGGCTCGAGCAGGTCCTGTCCGGCCCGAACCAGGGTGTTGAGGCCGATGACCATGATGGCCCCGAAGAGCAGCAGCATGATCCCTCCCATGACCGGCGTGGGGATGGTCTGCAGCAGGGCGCCGACCTTGCCGACGAAGGCGAGGAGAATGGCCGTCAGGGCGGCCCAGGTCATGACCAGGGGGTTGAAGACCCGGGTCAGGGCGACGGCGCCGGTCACTTCGCTGTAGGTCGTGTTGGGAGGCCCTCCGAGACAGGAGGCCAGGGTGGTGGCCAGACCGTCGCCGAGCAGGGTACGGTGAACGCCCGGCTCCCGCAGGAAGTTCTTTCCCGTCACCGAGCTGATGGCCAGCACGTCACCGAAGTGCTCGATGGCCGGAGCGATGGCCACCGGAACCATGAAAAGCACCGCTCCCCAGTGCCACTCGGGAAAGACAAAGGGGGGAAGGGAGAGCCAGGGGGCGGCAAGGACCGGGGAGAAATCGACCATCCCCAAAACAAGGGCCAGCAGGTAGCCGGCGAGAAGCCCCCCCACGATGGGAATCAGGCGCAGGAAGCCCCGCCCGAAGAGGGACATCAGAACCGTCACTCCCAGCGAAGTCCCCGCCAGGGCCAGAGCACGCCCCTCGGCGAAGAGCACCGCCCCGCCGTCTCCGGTGCGTCCCATGGCCATGTGCACGGCCACCGGAGCCAGGATCAGACCGATGACCATGATCACCGGCCCCGTGACGATGGGAGGGAAGACACGCGCGATGACCCGGACTCCACGCCAGGCCACCACGGCCGAGAGGAGCAGGTAGAAGCCTCCGGCGGCGGCCAGGCCGCAGAGAGTGGCGGGTATGCCCCAGTTCTGGACACCGTAACTGATCGGAGCGATGAAGGCGAAGGAGGAGGCGAGAAAGACCGGCACCTGCCAGCGGGTCACCACCTGAAAGAGCAGGGTTCCCGCGCCGGCGGTAAAAAGAGCCACGTTGGGATCGAGACCGGTGAGCAGGGGAACCAGCACCAGGGCGCCGAAGGCGACAAAGAGCATCTGGGCCCCGAGCAGGACGTCCTTCGGTCGCACGGTGAAACGGTCGGACTCGGATGGGGTCATGGCGGGCTCCTGCGACATGAGGGGATCGATGACAGGGGAGTCACTTGGTGCCGAAGATCTTGTCGCCGGCATCCCCCAGCCCCGGCAGGATGTACCCCTGCTCGTTGAGACGCTCGTCGATGGCCGCCACGTAGATCTCCACGTCGGGGTGGGCCTGCTCCAGGCGGCGTATCCCCTCGGGGGCCGCGACCAGGAAAAGCCCCTTGATCCGTCTGCAGCCGGCTTTCTTGAGCATGTCGACGGCCGCCACCAGGCTCCCCCCCGTCGCCAGCATGGGATCGAGGATAAGAGCGGTGCGCTCCCGCATGCGGTTGGTGAGTTTTTTGAAATAGGTGACCGGTTCCAGGCTCTTCTCGTCGCGATAGAGACCGATCACGCTGACCCGGGCGCTGGGGATGAGATCGAGAACCCCGTCCATCATCCCCAGCCCGGCCCGCAGGATGGGAACGACGGTGATCTTCTTTCCCTTGATCTCCTCGACACGGACCGCGCCGGCCCAGCCCTGGATGCTCTTGACCTCCGTCTCCAGGTCTTTGGTCGCCTCGTAGGTCAGCAGCCGGGCCACCTCGGAGGCGAGTTCCCGAAAATCCTTGGTGCTGATATCCTTGCGCCGCATCAGCCCCAGCTTGTGCCGGACCAGGGGATGTTTGACCTCGAAAACCGCCACGAATTCCCTCCTCGCTTCAGGGGGCCGAGTTGCCGCCGCCGATAAGGTTAATCCCGGCAGCATAAGGGGAAGGAGTCGGGAAGGTCAAGCCCGTAAACAGCGACGCCGGAGGGGTGGCTGGGCGCCCTTTCTGTTAAAATGATCCGTGCGGCCCGGAGCCGCCTCAACATCACTCAGGAGAGGATTGTCGATGCCCCTGCCCCTTCTCAAGGATATACCCTATGCGCCTCTGACGGTCCTGGCCCTTTTGATGGCCGGGGCCCCCTTTCGCCCGGAGCCCCACCTGGTGGAAAAGCTGCGTCTGCTCTTTCAGGGATCCCTCCGCGCCCCCATCGACATCTTCGATCTTTTCTTCCACCTGCTGCCCGCCGGGCTGCTGCTGCTCAAGTTCTTCACGGAGAGGGGTGGGCGTGGGTGAGAGGGATGCCGGAGATGAGCCGCCCCTTTTCTTCGCCGACGCCATGCTCGGCCCGCTGCCCACCTGCTCCCGTCTTATGTCTTCGCCACCCAGGACCACTTCAGGATCTGCACCGGCGGCCGTCGCATCTTCTGGCGGGGGACCCATCGGGTGCGAATGCTCCGTGAGCTCGAAAAAGCCCTGGGCGGGTAGCCATTGCGGCCACCCGCCCAGGGTGTCGGTTCCATTCCTTCGATCCCGGTCCCGGATCAATCAACCTCGCGCCCGAAGTTGCGGAACTCCTCCACGTTGCTGAACTCCCCCCAGGCCAGGTACTGGTTGGGGGCGTTCACGAAGTCGTAGACGTTCTGGATGATGGTGAAGTGCTTGAATTCCTCCTGGGCGACCTTCCTGAGCAGTTTCTGGGTCTTCAAATCCTTCTCCTTCTCGGCCATCTCCTCGTAGAACCGCCCCCCCTTCGCCTCGAGCTTCAGGGCGAAGCGATAGGCTTCCAGATCCCCCTTGACCGGTCCGAGTTTCGCCTTGTCCTTGAGCATCCCTTCAAAGACGTTGCGGGCCCTTTCGAGGGCCTGGGAATCCTCCATGGCCGCAGGTCCCCCCTTGGCCTTCATCTCGGAGAAGATGGCGTAGTGCTTCTGCTCGTCGGCAGCCAGGTCGAGAAAGATTTTCCCGATTCCCTCCACGCCACTCTCGGCGGCGATCTTGCGATAGAATGCCTCGGCGTCGGTTTCCATCTTCATGGCGAAATCATAGACATTCATCTGAACCTCCAAGTCTGCGGCGGGGGGGAATCGGACATAAGGGACCCTTTCAACATAACGGGTCGACGATGCCTGTCAAGACTCCCGGATGGTGCGGAATGGAGAAGGGTCGGCTACCGGTCGTCTACCGGCCGCAGCTGGTGGGCCGGGGTGAAGAAGGCCCGGTAGCCCTGGAGAAGGATCAGGTAGGAGGTGACGGCCACGCTGAAGGTGATCACGCACATGATGGCGATCTGGTACTTGACGGCGATGGCCGGTTCGGTGCCGGAGAGGATCTGCCCGGTCATCATCCCGGGGATGAAAACCAGGCCCATGGCCGCCATGGCGTTGATGGAAGGGATCAGGGCGGCCCGAAAGGCGTTGCGCAGGGCCTCCCGGGCAGCCATCCGGGCCGGGGCGCCGAGGCAGAGGGCGGTCTCGATCTCGTCCCGACGCTCGCGGATCTCCGCGGAGAGCCTTTCGGCGGCCAGGCTGGCCCCGGTCATGGAGTTGCCAACGATCATCCCGGCCAGGGGGATGAGGTAACGGGGATCGTACCAGGGGGTGAGGCCGACCACGACGGTACAGAAGAAAAAGGTTGCCCCCCCGCAGCCGACCAGGATGGAAACCCCCACCACCCGATAGAGGCCGGGCATCCGGACCTTGACCCGGGCCGCAACGGTCTGCACGGCGAAGCCCCCCATGACCAGGAGAATCAGAAGGACCGGGGCCGGGCTGCGGATGGCGAAGACCAGGTGCAGCACATAACCCAAACCGAGCAGCTGGATCACCATGCGCGCCGACGCCCAGAGCATGGCCCCCGACTGCCCCACCCCCTTGTAGCGCGCGATGGCAATCACCAGAAGGACCAGCCCGTAGACCAGGGCCAGATCCGCCATGGAAAGATCGATGATCCCCTTGGGCTCCATGCCGTTACTCCACCCCCTCATTCGGAGTGTCCAGAAACCGGCGCAGTTCGGCGGAGGCAGGACGGTTGAGAAGATCCTGGGCGCTCCCCTGTTCGAGTATGCGCCCGTCTTCCAGAAATGCGAGCCTGTCGGCCACCCGGCCGGCCAGGCGCAGATCGTGGGTCACCATCAGGATGGTCAGCCGTCCCATCCGGCAGATATCCCGAAGGGTCTCCCCGAGCCTGTCTCCGGTGGGACGATCGAGAGAACTGGTCGGCTCGTCGAGCAAGAGGAGCTCGGGCCCCGTGGCCAGGGCCCGGGCCAGGCTCACGCGCTGCTGCTGCCCCAGGGAAAGGGTGCGGGCCGCCCGCGGGAGAAAATCAATGGGCAGGCGGCAAAGCTCCATCACAGAAGCGATCCGCGGGTCGTCGGCTCCGGGCAGGGGAAGCCCCCGGAAGGCGAAACCGCGCTGGAGGTTGTCGAGGACCGTCCCCTCGAACATGTAGGGCTTCTGCAGGACCATCGCCACCCTGCCGCGAAGAATGAGGGGATCGAGGTCCGAGATGTTCACGCCGCCGAGCAGAATGCGTCCCGAACAGGGCTCATCCAGACGGTTGACCATGCGGATGAGGGTACTCTTGCCGCTGCCCGAAGGACCGATGATCACCTGGAGGTGGCCGGCGGCCAGGGAGAGGGAAACCCCTCGCAGGATATCGACCTCCTGTCCCAACGGGTTGCGGCGACGCTTGCTGACCTCCTCCAGGCGGAGCATTTCCATACTTAATCCCCGCCCCTCAGGCGGCGCATCACCTGTTTCATGTCCTCCCAGACCTCCCTCTTGCCGGCGGGGTTGCGAAGCAGGTAGGCGGGGTGGTAGGTGGGCATGAGTTCGATCCCCTGATAGCTGCTCCATCTGCCCCGAAGTCGGCTGATGGGGGTCGCA
>JBFHXN010000119.1:0-7408 GCA_041598955.1 Desulfuromonadales bacterium
GACAAAAATATGGCTGGCGGTGAACTGCTTAGGACGGAAATACCTTTCCTTGTTCGCCTTGTAGAAAGCAGAGACCTGCTGGTCGGTGACCGATACCTTGTCATCAACAGCGAGCTTTTCTGCCTTGCGGGCCAGCAGTTCGAGATAGAAATCCGCCCTGATCTTGCTGACCTGCGGCGTATGAGCGTATTTTGCCAGCTGCGGGTTCTTCTCAAGTTTCTTTTTCCATTCGCTTTCAAAAGTCGCGGCATCGACCGAGACTTCCTCCTCAATCGCGTATTGCACTTTGTATGCGCGACTGATGAGTTCCTTCAAAGCCTCCTGCTTGATTTCGGCAACCTTTTCCTTGCTGAGGGAACCATGGAAACTGACCTGCATCGGCAGAATTTCCTGAGCCCGGCGATCAACATCCGCCTGGGTAATCATCATATTGCCGACCTTCGCCACATTGACGACGACCGGGGCGTGCTGCGCGGCGACGGCATTCAGCGGCAGCCAGGAAAGGGCCAG
The DNA here is from genome assembly GCA_041598955.1 of Desulfuromonadales bacterium. Lineage (GTDB taxonomy): Bacteria > Desulfobacterota > Desulfuromonadia > Desulfuromonadales > JBFHXN01 > JBFHXN01. Next base: position 511 of record JBFHXN010000119.1, read on the forward strand.
AAAGGTTGTGACCGATACGACTTTGTACCAATAACTCATGAAAGTTTCTCCTCGTTTTCCACACGGATATTCTGAGCGGAAACACTGAAAATATTTAGACTTGGACAACTGATTGACTATATAAAAAAGCATTTTTAAAGTCAAACCGACCCCCAAAAAAACGAGGCGACTCCACATTACGGGAATCGCCTCGTTGCAAACATGGCGGGGCTGACGGGACTTGAACCCGCGACCTCCGGCGTGACAGGCCGGCGTTGTAACCGACTCTACTACAGCCCCATTAAATATTGAAAAACTTGGTGGGCGAAACAGGGCTCGAACCTGTGACCCTCGGCTTGTAAGGCCGATGCTCTCCCAGCTGAGCTATTCGCCCTGATAGAAATGGCGGGGCTGACGGGACTTGAACCCGCGACCTCCGGCGTGACAGGCCGGCGTTGTAACCGACTCTACTACAGCCCCGCATCTGAACGCAAAATAGGAAACGGAAAATAGCTTCGGAGAAGTCCGGCAACGGGGCGGCAGCCTATTTTCCGTTTCCTATTTGACCCGTGAGGACGAGGAGCAAATCCTCATCCTCACGGGTATTTGGCTGTGCTTAGTTCAGGCTGTCTTTGAGAGCTTTGCCGGCCTTGAACTTGGGAACCTTGGCAGCAGGAATGTTGATCTTGGCACCCGTCTGGGGGTTCTTGCCAGTGCGGGCAGCACGCTTGCCGACGCTGAAGGTGCCGAACCCGACCAGGGCGACTTTGTCGCCGCTCTTGAGGGCCTTGGTGACCGCTTCAACGAAGGACTTGAGAGCCTTCTCCGCGTCTGCCTTGGTGAGCCCTGCCTTTTCCGCCATCACATTGACCAGATCCGCTTTAGTCACAGCATACCTCCACGCAATAGGAATGAGAAAACCCCGCTGAAACCGGCTTACCTTATATCAGACCCGCAAAAAGAGTGTCAAGAGAATTTTCCTCGAAAAAGCCCTATTTCAGTGGCGTACCGCCTCCTCGGAGGGTCCCGGAATCGGGGAATCCTGTCCGATGGAGGAGAGCTCCGGCTTCCCCAGCAGGGATGCCTCGAGGACCTGGTCCATGTGAAAAACTGCCGTAACTTCAAGGTCCTTGAGAATCTGGGGAGGCACTTCCTCGAGGTTCTTCTCGTTGTCCTTGGGGATGATCACCTTGGTGATTCCCGCCCTACGGGCCGCCAGAAGTTTTTCCTTGAGGCCACCGATGGCCAGGACCCTGCCACGCAGTGTGATCTCCCCGGTCATGGCCAGATCGCTGTCGACCTCACGCCCCGTCAGGGCCGAAGCGAGGGCCGTGGCGATGGTGATCCCGGCCGATGGGCCATCCTTGGGAATGGCCCCTTCAGGCACATGGATATGAAGGTCGTATTTGTGATAGAAATCCTTCTCCAGCCCCAGCTCCTGCCACCGGGAGCGGACGTAGCTCATGGCCGCCTGGGCCGACTCGCGCATCACCTCCCCGAGCTTGCCGGTGACCGTCAGCTTTCCCTGGCCGGGAACAATGGTCACTTCGATGGTGAGCAGCTCCCCTCCGGCCTCGGTCCAGGCAAGTCCCGTGGCCAACCCGACCCGGTTCTCCTCCTCCTTGATGCCGTGGCGATACCGGGGAACCCCGAGATATTTCCGCACTTGGGCTGCCTGGACCTGAAACCGGTGGGCCTTGTTGCGCGCCCGCACCACTTCCCTGGCCACCTTGCGGCAGACATTGGCGATTTCACGCTCCAGGTTGCGCACACCGGCCTCCCGCGTGTAACTGCGGATGATCTCATAGAGCCCGGCATCGTTGAAACGGAGCATCTCAGGGCTCAAGCCGTGCGCTTCCATTTGCTTGACGACGAGATAGCGCTTGGCGATGTTGAGCTTTTCTTCCTCTGTGTAGCCTTCGATTCGGATGACCTCCATCCGGTAGAGCAATGGTTTGGGGATGGAGTAGAGGTTGTTGGCGGTAGCGATGAAGAGCACACTCGAGAGATCGTAATCGATATCGAGGAAATGATCGCCGAAAGTGTGGTTCTGCTCCGGGTCGAGCACCTCCAGAAGAGCCGAGGAGGGATCCCCCCGGAAATCGGTGCTCATCTTGTCGATTTCGTCGAGCATCAGGACGGGGTTGGCCGCCCCCGTCTTGCGAAGGCTCTGTATGATCTTGCCCGGCATCGCCCCGATGTAGGTACGACGATGACCCCGGATCTCGGCCTCGTCCCGAACCCCGCCCAGGGAGATGCGGATGAATTTGCGCCCCAGGGCCTTGGCAACTGAACGCCCGAGGGAGGTCTTCCCGACCCCGGGGGGGCCGACGAGGCAGAGGATCGGCCCCTTGATCTTCTTCACCAGGGCCTGGACCGCCAGGTATTCGAGGATGCGCTCCTTGACCTTTTCCAGGCCGTAGTGGTCCGCCTCCAGGACCTTCTCGGCATGGTCGATGTCGAGGCGGTCGCGGGTGCGCTTGCGCCAGGGGAGGGAGACGAGCCAATCGAGGTAATTGCGCACCACCGTGGCTTCGGCCGACATGGGAGACATCATCTTGAGCTTGCGCAGCTCCCCGTGGGCCTTGTCGGTGGCCTCCTTGCTCATTCGCTTCTTCTCGATCTTCTCTTCGAGTTCGCGGATTTCCTGCTTGAATTCGTCCTTGTCGCCGAGTTCCTTCTGGATGGCCCTCATCTGCTCGTTGAGGTAGTACTCCTTCTGGCTGCGCTCCATCTGGCTCTTGACGCGGGTGCGGATCTTCTGCTCGATCTGCAGAATCTCCACTTCCCGGCCGAGAAGCTCCAGCAACTTCTCCAGACGAACCCGGGGGTCGATGATCCCGAGAATCTCCTGCTTCGCATCGATCCCCACGTTCATGTGGGCGATGATGGTATCGGCCAGACGGGAGGGATCGGTCAGGGCCGAGACGGAGGAGAGGAGCTCCGGGGGAACCTTCTTGCTGAGCCCCACGTAGTTGTCGAAAGCCCCACGGACGCTTCTGATGAGGGCTTCGGCTTCCGGCGACTCGGCGGCGGGGCCGTACAACTCCTCGACTTCCACATAAAGGCTCTCCTCCGAGCTGACAAAGGAGGAAACCCGGGCCCGCTGCTTCCCCTCCACCAGCACCTTGACGGTGCCGTCGGGGAGTTTGAGCAACTGGATGACCTGCCCCAGGGTCCCGAGGTCGTAAATGTCCTCGGCCCCGGGATCGTCGATCTTGGGATCCTTCTGGGTGGCGAGAAAGACGAGCTTATCCTTCTCCATGGCCGCTTCCAGGGCATGGATGGACTTCTGACGGCCGACGAAGAGGGGGAGGACCATGTGCGGGAAGATGACAATGTCCCGCAGGGGGAGGAGGGGATATCGACGACCGGGGGCGGATTCGCCCCCGGTTTTTTCAGGCTCTGCGGTCATGGGGATCACCGGTCTGGGGCGCTCAAACCGCCTCAGGCGGATTCGGCGCAGTCGTAAAGGACAATCGGCTTGGCCTGGTTGAGGATGACATCCTCGTTGATGACCACTTCCTTCACCCGATCCTGGGAGGGAATGTCGTACATCACGTCGAGCATGGCATTCTCAAGGATCGAGCGCAGCCCCCGGGCGCCGGTCTTGCGCTTGAGAGCCTCACGAGCGATGGCCACCAGCGCCCCGTCGGTGAACTTCAGGTTGACCTTCTCCATCTCGAAGAGCTTCTGGTATTGCTTGACCAGAGCGTTCTTGGGCTCCTTGAGGATCTCGATGAGCGACTCCTCGTCAAGCTCGTGCAGGGTCGCCACCACCGGCAGTCGCCCAATGAACTCGGGAATCAGTCCGTACTTGAGCAGATCGCCCGGCTCCACCTGGGAGAGGACCTCGCCGAGCTTGCGCTCGTCGCGCTTCTGGACCGCGGCTCCGAAGCCCATGGTCTTGGCTCCGATGCGCTGGGAGATGATGGTATCGAGCCCCGCGAAAGCACCGCCGCAGATAAAGAGGATGTTGGTGGTGTCGACCTTGAGAAACTCCTGCTGGGGATGCTTGCGGCCGCCCTTGGGAGGCACGCTCGCCATCGTCCCTTCGATGATCTTCAAAAGCGCCTGCTGCACACCTTCGCCGGAAACATCCCGGGTGATGGAAGGAGAGTCGGACTTTCGGGCGATCTTGTCGACCTCGTCGATATAGATGATCCCCTTCTGCGCCTTCTCCAGGTCGTAGTCGGCGGCCTGAAGCAGGTTCAGGATGATGTTCTCCACATCCTCGCCCACATAGCCCGCTTCGGTCAGATTGGTGGCGTCGGCGATGGCGAAGGGGACGTTGAGCAGCTTGGCCAGGGTCTGGGCCAGGAGGGTCTTGCCGCTGCCCGTGGGGCCGAGAAGCAGGAGATTGCTCTTCTGCACCTCGATATCGCCGGTCTTGCCGGCACATTCGATGCGCTTGTAATGGTTATAGACGGCGACGGCGAGGATCTTCTTGGCCCGATCCTGGCCGATAACATAGTCGTCGAGGGTCTCCTTGACCTCCGAGGGGCGGGGAAGCTTTGAAATTCCGGCTCCGCTGGCCTCCTCGAGCTTGGCTTCCTCGGCGATGATGTCCTTGCACAACTCGATGCACTCGTCGCAAATGTAGACCGCAGGGCCCGCGATGAGCTTTTTCACCTCCTCCTGCGTCTTGCCGCAGAAAGAGCAGGTGAGTTGTCCGGAACGCTGGTCGTTTTGGCTCACGAAACTGCCTCCGCGATGGGGGGATCAGACCTTTCTCTTCACAATATCGTCGATAATACCATACTTTTTAGCGGTCTCGCCATCCATAAAGAAATCGCGATCGGTATCAGCGGCGATCTTCTCAATCTTCTGCCCCGTATGCTGGGCCAGGAGCTCGTTGAGCTTCTCACGCATGCGCAGGATCTCCTGGGCATGGATACTGATGTCCGTGGCCTGCCCCTGGAAACCCCCGAGGGGCTGGTGGATCATGATGCGGGAGTTGGGAAGGGTGAAACGTTTCCCCTTGGTGCCGGCTGCCAGAAGAACCGCCCCCATGCTGGCCGCTTGGCCCACGCAGATGGTCGCCACAGGGGCCTTGAGATACTGCATGGTGTCGTAGATGGCCAAACCGGCCGTCACCACACCTCCGGGGGAATTGATGTAGAGGTAGATGTCCTTTTCGGGGTCCTCGGACTCCAGGAAGAGCAGCTGCGCGATGATCAGGTTTGCCACGTGGTCGTCGATGCCGCCGCCGAGAAAGATGATTCGGTCCTTGAGCAGACGGGAATAGATATCGTAGGCCCGCTCGCCGCGACCGGTCTGCTCCACCACCATCGGGATGAGACTCATGGGAGCTTACTCCTTCTTCTTGCTCTTGGGTTTGGGCTTGGCCTTTTCAGCCCCGGCCCCGGATATCTTGTCGGCGGCCACCTCCTTGACGGAGGCCTTCTCGAGAATGAGCTCGATGGCCTTCTCCTCGACCAGGTGGGCGATGAGCCCCGCCCTGGCATCCTCGCCGGCGTAATGCTTCTTCACGGCCTCCAGGGGCGCATTGGCCTGTGCCGCAATGGTCTGGAGCCTCCCCTCGACTTCCTCCGGGGCGACTTTGAGCTGCTCCTGCCGGGCCACGGCCTCCAGAATAAGGAATCCCTGAACCTGCTTGACGGCGGCCTGACGGTACTGCTGCCGGAAGGTTTCCTCGCTCATCCCCAGCATCTCCAGGGAGAGACCCTGAAACTTGAGACGGTTGCGGGCATTTTCCAGCATGTAGTCGAGCTGCCGGTCCACCATGGTCTCGGGGACCTCGATGGGGTTCTTGGCGATCAGGGCATCCATCAGCCGCTCACGCAACTCCTCATCGACCCGCCGCTGCTCCTGGCTGCGGTGTTCCTCGGCAATCTTCTCCCGAAGCTCGGCGAGGCTCTCCAGACCGACCTCCTTGGCAAACTCGTCATCGGGTTCGGGAAGGACCTTCTCCTTGATTTCCTTGAGGGTCACCCGAAAGAGAGCCTCCTTGCCGGCCAGCTCCTTGTTCCCGTAGTTCTCAGGGAAAGGAACGGCGAATTCCTTCTCCTCGAGGCGTTTCATCCCGACGACCTGCTCTTCGAAACCGGGGATGAAGCTCTGGGATCCGAGCTCCAACAGATGGTCCTCGGCACTCCCCTTCTCGATCGGCTCTCCATCAACGGAGCCGGCGAAGTCGATCACCGCGAAGTCACCTTCTCTGGCGACCTTGCGCTTGGAGACCTCAACGTTGGCCCGGGCGGCCCTCATCTCCTCAAGGCGCTCGTCAACCACCTTCTCATCGAAGACGAACTTCTCCCGCTCCAGCTTCAGCCCCTGGTAGTCCTTGACTTCAACCACCGGCTTCACTTCAACATGGGCCGAGTAGGTGAAGGGCTTGCCCGGCTCGAGGGGGCTGCTCTCGACGATCTCGGGGCTGGAGATGGCTCCGATCTTGTGATCGACCAGGGCCTTGAAGTAGCTCCCCTTGATCAGGCGGTCGAGGACCTCCTCCTCCATCTGCGGCGCATAATGCTTCTCGATGAGGTGCTGGGGGACCTTGCCGGGGCGAAAGCCCTTGATCTTGGCCTTCTTCCCGATCTTCTGGTAAGCCTTGCGGATCTCCTCGGCGACCTGCTCGGCGTCGACTTCGAAGGAGAGCTTTTTCTTGACGCTGCTCAGATCTTCCACCTTGACATTCATTGTCATATCCTCGCGATAAAAATAGATACGGCGGCCCACCGGGCAGGGCCCGGGCCGCTTGGCCATGAACTGGCTTATCCCTGACGATCCTGAGAGGGGAAAGGATGGTGCGAGAGGGGGGAGTCGAACCCCCACGGTTGCCCGCTGGATCCTAAGTCCAGTGCGTCTGCCAATTCCGCCACTCTCGCATGGGGCGTGGGTCGAAAGACCATCTCTCTCAACAAAAGAGGCGAGCTCCACGTGTTGCGAAACCCGC
>JBFHXN010000120.1:0-7353 GCA_041598955.1 Desulfuromonadales bacterium
CCCCTGCACCCCCCGGGAGATGGTCCGGGAAGCCGCGCAGGCCTGGAAGGCCCGGCCGGACCGGGAGCGCTTCGAGGTCGAACTGGAGGACCCCGAGGAGCCCCTCCTCGTCGACCGGGGGAAGATGGGGCAGGTGTTCGACAACCTTGTTTCCAACGCCGTCAAGTACTCTCCTTCCGGATCCCCGGTCCGAATCTGCGGTCAGAAAAGGGAGGGAAGCTACCTCTTTGCCGTGGAAGACCGGGGGGTGGGGATGAGTTCCGTGGAGGTGGCCAAGGTCTTCGACAAGTTCTACCGGGTCGATTCCTCGGATACGGCGGTGGGAGGGATCGGGCTGGGGATGAGCATCGTGAAGAACATCGTGGAGTCTCACGGCGGGAGGATCTGGGTGGAGAGCTCACCCGGGAAGGGGACGACGGTCCGCTTCGCCCTGCCGCTGGAGGGTGGATGAGGGGAAGGATCGTGGGAGAGAGCCGGTGAAAAAAATCCTGATCGTCGATGACCAGCCTGAGGTCTGCCGTCTGCTGCAGGTGGTGCTGCGGGCCGAGGGGCGGGAGATTCTCTACGCGGAGACCGGGGAGGAGGGACTCAAGCTGGCCCGCCGGCAGCTTCCCGATCTCATCCTCCTTGATGTCATGATGCCCGGAGGGATGGACGGCTACGAGGTGGCCCGAAGGCTCAAGGCCGATCCGGCGACGGCAAACTGCCCCGTCATCGCCATGACGGCCAAGGTTCAGACCCAGGACCGGGACAACGCCTTCGCCGCGGGGGCCGACGACTACCTGAGAAAGCCCTTCGACATGGTCGATCTTAAAAAGCGTGTGGGGAGCTACCTCCGGGACGATTGAGGTCCTCCGGCCCGGCCGGGGCATCCCTATCCGATGGGATCATGCCTCAACGCCCCTCCCTCTTTTTCCTCCAGGCCACGAAATCCCCCCCTTCGACCTTCGGTCCAGGTTTCCCGGGCCCGTTCCAGAGATACCCCCAGCACCGCACCGTCTCACCCTCCTCCGTCAGAACATCAATCGGCCTGCGCAGGTAGAGCCCCGAGTCGCTCCGGGGGTTGTAATCCTCCAGGGCGTCGAGTTCGGCGAGGACCTCATCATAGCGTTCCGGACGGGGCTCGACGAGCTCCCCCTTTACCTCGCCGTCTCCCGGCAGCAGGCAGGGATAGCAGTATTCCTCTTCCAGGTGGACGTAAAGCTCTCCGCGGGCGGCGGCCGTCCCGAGGAAACGGATGCGTCCCTCGAAGTAGCGGAGGTGGTTTTTCTCCCCCCGGCGCAGGGTGCCGTAGACGAAGACCGGCAGTCTCTCCTCGCGGTTCCCCCTTGGCCTGGAGGGATGATCGGTCGGTCCCGGAGCCATCCGCTACGGTGGTCAGAGGAGCAGGCTGAGCAGTGAGAGCAGGGCCGCTGCGATGAGGAAGGGATCGCACTGGCGGATCTTGCCGAGCATCAGCTTGAGCAGCACGAAGGAGAGAAAGCCGAAGGCCAGACCCGTGGCGATGGAGAATGTCAGGGGCATGAGGACGAGGGTGAGAAAGGCGGGCACCCCCTCCTCGAAGTTGTAGAAATCGATCTGCCCCACCCCCCGCATCATGAAAATGCCGACGATGATCAGGGCTGGAGCTGTCGCGAACGACGGGACGGCCGCGGCCAGGGGGGTGAAAAAAGCCGCACCCAGAAAGAGCAGGGCGGTCACCACGCCGGTGAGGCCCGTTCTGCCCCCCTCGGAGACCCCGGCGGCCGACTCGATGTAGGTGGTGGTGGTGCTGGTGCCGAGCAGGGCGCCCCCCACGGTGGCCACCGCATCGGCGGTGAGCATGCGGGGCAGGCCGGGGATGTTCCCCTTCTCGTCGGTCATCCCCGCCTCGCGGCAGACGGCTAGCATGGTTCCGAGGCTGTCGAAGAGGTCGACGAACATGAAGGAGAAAATGGCGGAGAGCAGAGAGACCTTGAGGGCCCCCACGATGTCGAGCTGAAGGGCCAGGGGGGCGACGGAGGGGGGGAGGGAAACGACCCCCCCGGGCAGGGGGGTCTGGCCGAGGGCCATCCCCAGGCCGGTGGTGGCGAGGATGGCGATGAGGATGGAGCCCCGGATCTTGCGCACCTCGAGCAGCGCCACCAGCAGCAGCCCGAAAAGTCCGAGCAGCACCGTGGGGGACATGCCCCCGAGCTGCACCAGGGTCGCCTCGCTTTTGACGATCAGGCCCAGGCTCTTCATGCCGATGAAGGCGATGAAGAGGCCTATGCCCACGGATGTTGCCAGCCTCAGGGAAAGGGGGATGGCCTTCACAATCCGCTCCCGCACGCCGAGCAGGGTCAGCACCAGGAAGAAGACCCCGGAGAGGAAGACGACCCCCAGGGCGGTCTGCCAGCGGAGCCCCTCCCCGAGCACCAGGGTGTAGGTGAAGAAGGCGTTGAGACCCATGCCGGGGGCCATCATCAGAGGGGCGTTGGCCCAGAGGGCGATGAGCAGGGTCGCCGCACCGGCGGCCAGGCAGGTGACGGTGAGCAGGGCCCCCTTGTCCATGCCGGCGTCGGCGAGGATGGAGGGGTGCACGAAGATGATGTAGGCGGCGGTGAGAAAGGTGGTGACCCCGGCGGTGACTTCGGTGCGGACCGATGTGCCGTGGCGGTGGAGATGAAAGAGTCGATCCAGCATGGAGGCCTCCGGGCGGGGGGATTCTGGGATGGAACCGCCCTTATAGCACAAGGGGGCCGGCGCTGGCAATCGGGGCCGGCGCCGGCCGTTGGGAGGCTCAGGCGGCCGCCGCAGGGGTCCTGAACATGCTGAGGAGCATCTTGAAGCGCTTGACCGCCTCGACCTTGTGGGAAACGCCGCCGGGCATGAGGAGGATCTCCCCGGCGCCGACGGTGACCGGTTTGCCGCCGATAGAGATGCGGGCCTCGCCGTCGAGCACCTGGACGAAGGCGTTGAAGGGAACGGTGTGCTCGGAAAGGGCCTGCCCGGCATCGAAGCTGAAGACGGTCAGGGTGCCCGTTTCGGCCTGAAAGAGGGTGCGGCTGACCACCGAGCCCTCCTGGTAGGGGGCGAGCTCGGCAAGATTGCGCGCCTCCGCGGGTGGAATGTTGAGGGTTGCCTTGTCTCTGGCCATGAGCGTTCTCCTCGGATGGGGGGGAAACTGTTGGAACCAGATTAGCCGGGGAGGGCTCTCGAGACCTTGATCCCGGTCAAGGGAGACGAAGATCTTTTCGAATCAATGGGACGATGGGGTGGCGGCGTTCAGCTCTTCCCAGAGCAATTCGATTTGGCGGATGAGAGCCAGGCCCTCGGCGAGGTTGATGGCATGGAAGAGGGACTGGGAGGTGCGGTCGACCTCTCCGAGGCGATGGTAGGCGAGGGCCGCGGTATAGAGGATCCGGGCCGAGAGGTCTTTTTCGAGGGGAACGGCCAGGGCCCGGTTGAGCTGGGCGAGGGTGTCGAGGGGGCGTCCCTCCTGGAGGGAAAGGGTGGCCTCGATCAGGGTGCGGCGGGGGTCGTTTTCGGGAAGTTCCTGGATCAGGGGCCGCGCTTCGGCGGGGCGGGTGAGGGGGCGAACCAGGAGCAGCGCCCGGCGGAAAAGCAGTTCCCCCCGGCGGGGGTCTTCCGGGGGCGCGTTGCGGGAACCGTCGGCGAAGGCGGCCAGGGCCTCCTCGGGGCGGTCGAGGCGCTCGAGGAGGTCGCCCCGCAGAAGGTGGAGATCGACCTGCCCCGGATCACGGCGCAGGGAGAAGGCGATCTCCCGGGCGGCCCCGGCGAAATCCTTGGACGCGAGCAGGGCCTCGGCCCGCTGCCGGTGCTCGGCCGGGGGGAGGGTGCCGAGGCACCCCGCGAGGAGCAGCAGGGGGAGGATGGTTGAGGAAAACCGGCGCATGGTCTCCTGGCGGCAAAGGAAAGGAGGGGAGATGAAACCAGAGCCAAGGTTTCGACGCAGTGTCGCAGAGAGCGCAGAGAAGATCGTGGGAAAGAATTCTCTCTAGTCCGACAGTTTCTCCCTGCCCCTGCGTTCCCACGCCCGGAAAATGTACTGAACTACCCTGTTTAGCATTGGCACGCCTGGGCGAAAAATTTGAAAGAAAAGGGGCCGGGAGTCTCTCCCGGCCCCCGGATTGTTGACAAACTGTTTTGGAGGCTGCTCAAAAACCTCCAGATGCAAGGCGCCCGAAGATCGAGGAGTGAGGCGTAGCGGAAGCTACGTCGCAGCGACAAGATCAAGGGGAACGAAGCAGATGGGGGTTTTTCAGCAGCCTGAGGGGCCGGGAGTCTCTCCCGGCCCCCCTTGTGATCAAAGCCGGATGCCGGCCAGTCGGGTCAGGGCTTCCTGGTACTTCTCGCCCGTCTTGCGGACGATCTCCTCGGGCAGAGCGGGGGGCGGGGCCTGTTTTCCCCAGTCGAGGGTCTCGAGGTAGTCGCGCAGGAACTGCTTGTCGAAGGAGGGCTGGGCCCCTCCGGGGCGATAGCCGTCGGCCGGCCAGAAACGGGAGGAGTCGGGGGTGAGGGCCTCGTCGATCCAGATCAGCTCTTCCCCCTGGAGGCCGAACTCGAACTTGGTGTCGGCGATGATGATCCCCTTGGTGGCGGCCTTCTCTCGGGCCCTCAGGTAGATGGCGATGGAGATGTCCCGCACCTTTTTGGCCAGCTCGGGACCGATGAGCTTGGAGGCCTGCTCGAAGGAGATGTTCTCGTCGTGCTCTCCCAGCTCGGCCTTGGTGGAGGGGGTGAAGATCGGCTCGGGAAGCTGTTGGCTCTCCTTGAGCCCCGCCGGCAGGGGGATGCCGCAGATGCTCTGGGTCTGGCGGTATTCCTTCCAGCCCGATCCGGAGAGATAGCCCCGCACGATGCACTCCACGGGGAGGGGGCGGGCCTTCTTCACCAGCATGCTGCGCCCCTCGAGGACGGCGCGGTGCTTCTGCGCCGCCGCGGGGAAGCGGTCGACCTCCGTGGCCACAAGGTGGTTGGGGATGATGTCGGTCATCTGGTCGAACCAGAACTTGGAGATCTGGGTGAGGACGCGCCCCTTGTTGGGGATCGGCTCGTCCATGATGACGTCGAAGGCCGAAATGCGGTCGGAGGTCACGATCAGCAGGTGCTCCCCCAGGTCGTAGATGTCCCGCACCTTGCCTCGGTTGACCAGCTTCAGGTCGGGGAAATCGGTCTGCTTCACCAATTGGGTCATGGCGTTATCCTTTATCCAGGGGGATGTGGATGCTGATGTCGGCCTTTTTCCGCAACTCGTCGATCTTGGTCTGGAGGGCTTCCTGTTTGCGGCGCTCGAGGAGGCTCTCACGCAGCTCGGTCCGCTTGGAGGGGTCGAGCTTGGAGAGGTCGGCCTCCTGGCGCTTGGCCAGGTTCAGCACGACGAATCCGCCGCCGATCTCGAAGGGTTTTTCGGCCACGGGGGCGCTCTGGGTCAGGGCGAAGGCGGCCGCCAGGATTTCCTCGGAGGCGCCGAGCTTGGGGATGAACCCCCCGCCGGCGCGGCTGAAGAGGCCGGTCTGCTCCATCTGCCCGCCCAGGTTCCGGGCCACCTCGGCCGGGCTCTTCCCATCGCGCAGTTCGGCGAGGGCTTTCACGGCAGCCTCTTCGGCGAGCTCTTTTCCTTTTTCCTTGCGGAAGGAGGCCTCCACCTGGCGGCGGACGGCCGAGAGCTCGGGCAGGCGGCTCTCCTGGCGCTCCTTGATGGTGAAAAGGATCACCCCCTGGGGAAGGCGGACGGGGCGTCCCAACTCCCCCTCCTTCAGGGCGAAGGCGGCGGCCGTCAGCTCGGGAGAGCGGCCGAGGCCCTCCACGGGCTCCTCCCGCGTAAAGAGGGACGTTTCCTCGATGGATGTGCCGAATTCCTTGGCGGCGGCCTCGAGGCTCCCCTCCTTGCGGTTGAGGTTGAAGGCGTCCAGCGCCTTCTCGAGGGCCATCTGTCGGGCGAGTTCCTCCCGGACACCAGCCTTGAGCTCTTCGGTGACCTCCTCCTGCTTCTTGAGCCTTGCGGGGATGTGCGCCTCGACCCTGATGATGTGGAAGCCGTACTGGGTCTCGACCAGGTCGCTGACGCTGTTGGGCTCCAGGGCGAAGGCGGCGTCCTCGAAGGGCTTGACCATCATGCCGCGTCCGAAGAGACCGAGGTCCCCCCCCTTGGCGGCGCTTCCGGGGTCCTCCGAGTGGGCTTTGGCCAGCTTGGCGAACTCCTCCCCGGCCCGGGCCTTGGCCAGAACCTTCTCGGCCTGGGCCAGTTTCTGGGCGCGGGTTTTCTCGTCGGCTCCCTGGGGGAGGCGGATGAGGATGTGGGAGGCCTTGACCTGCTCGAGGACCTCGAAGCGGTCGATGTTGCGGCGGTAGTGACGGGCGAGGTCCTCTTCGCCGATCTTCACCTCGTCGAGGTAACGGGAAGGGTCGAAGAGAAGGTAGCGCAGGGAGACTTTTTCCGGAAGACGGTACTCCTCCTTACGGGAATCGAAGAAGGCCTGCAGCTCGGTCTCGTCGATCTTGACCTTGGTCTCGAACTGCGCGGGGACGAAGCGCAGGAAGGCGAGATCGATCTTCTCGTTCTGCTGCCGGAACTCCTCCTCGAGGTCGGCGTCGCCGACGGTCACTTCATCCCGCAGGGTCTCCTGGAGCTTCTGCAGAAGCAGATCCCGCTCCTGCATCTTTTCGAATTCTTCGGGGGTGAGGCGCTGGTAGGCGAGCACCGACAGGTAGCGATCCTTGTTGAAGACCCCGTTTTCCTGGAAGGAGCCGAACCGGCTGATGGATTCGATGATCTCCTTCTTGGAGACCTTGATCCCCCGCTTTTTGGCATCCTGGACCAGCAGGGACTGCTCGATCAGCCCGTTCATGGCCAGTTCGCTCAGATTGAGCTGACGCTCCATGGCTGGTGTGAACTGCCCCTGGTAGAGGTCCTTGTACATGGCGTACAGGTTGCTCTTGGCGCTCTGGTACTCCTTGTTGTAGATGTTGTCGCCATTGACGGTTGCTACGGCCGACTCCTGCTGGGTTTCCCCCAGAAAGGCGTAGGCGATGATGAAGCTCAGGATGATGACCCCGAAGGCCAGTTTGATGAACGGGGATTTCTGTTTCTTGCGAAGCAGGTCCAGCATGGGTGAAACCCTCCTCTTGAGGCGTCGGGGACGGGGTGGAAAACAGGCCCGCATCTTAGACAATCGCCCCCGGGAATGCAACAGGATTTTCTGTTTAATGTGTTGTAAATGCGCGGTGATTTTGGTAACGTTGGGCTCGTTTTTTTTCAAGCACCTCCCGGCATCGGGAGAAAGGAGACTCAAGCGGCATGGTCAACCTGTTCAATCACATCTGGGGGTGGTTCTCCAACGATATGGCGATCGACCTGGGGACGGCCAA
>JBFHXN010000121.1:0-7319 GCA_041598955.1 Desulfuromonadales bacterium
ATCCTTTGCATCGGGGCCGTGATTCTCAGGCAGACTGTAGGCCCCGCCCGTGACATGGGGCGGGGGAACGGGAGGGCCGGCCGCATGACAGGTGTTGGCAACGCCCCCGGGGCCGGTGTAATCCACCGAGAAACAGCTCGGTCCGTTGCCTCCCCCCTTGAGCTCGGGCCCGTGACAAAGGGCGACTGCACAGGTCGTCCAGCTCAGTCGCCGCGCCGGATCGGCTTCGTTATGAAAATGGCGATGCTCGTTGAGGGCGTCCCCCTGCCACCAGACGGGGTGAAGCCCGAAAGGAGGCCCTGAAGCGTGACAGTTATAGCAACTCACCGCCCTCCCGCTTCCTTCGAAATTGGCCCCATGACAGGCCCGACATCCCTCCGCCATCCCCTGGGCCCCGGAATCCTGGCCATGAGCCAACAGCCACCCCTCGGGATGGGCCTCGTTGGCCACCGGGGCGCTGGAGTTTCGGTCGGAGCAGCCCGCTGCGAGCAGGGTCAGCAGGGCGAGTATCGCCAGTCCGTGGCAGGTCCGCATAGTCATTTTCCTCCTTGTTCAGCCCGAAAACCTCTCATCTTTCCTCAACCCGCTACCCGTGGCAGGGGGCGCAGGTCGTGGCCGCCTTGGGATTGCCGTGGCAGCGGAAGCAGGAGGTCGGGTCGATCCGGCCGTCGATCCGGTGCCGGGTGAGGTAGTCCCCCCGGTGGGGATAGCGGCGGAAGGTGTCGGTCTGGTTCTTGAGGGAGGGCTTGAGCTCCACCCGCGTGGCGTGGCAGTCGTTGCAGAAGCCCCGGGCATGGCACATGCTGCAGAGGGCCTCGGCCTGGTAGGCCTCCTGTCGGTGGTTCTCGGCGAAATAGAGGGTGTGGTTGAATCGCTCGTAGGCGACGTTCTCCCCCCGGGGCTCGTGGCAGTCGGTGCAGAGGGGGCGGCGATCTCCCAACTCGGCTTCGGGGGGGTGCTGCGGAGGAAAGACGTATCCCCCCTTCAGCGCCGCGCAGGCGCAGAGAAGAAGCAGGCAGGTGGTGGCGATCACTATGGCGGACAGTCTGTTTCTCGGCATGCTCCGCTCCTGAATGGAAGAGTGGCGTCAATGGTCCCGGTCAGCGCTGGAAGGTGTAGCTGAAGACCAGCATCCCCCGAAGATCGCTGTCGTAGTAGGCGTCCCAGGCGTAGTCACCGGAGAGTTTGACTTCGAGGGCGTCGGAGAGAAATCTCTGCCCCGCTCCGAGGGAGAGGAAGAAGGAGTCGTCCTCGTTGTAGATCTCCTCGTCGTAGAGGGTGTAGATCAGCTCTCCGGAGAGAAAGGCGAGGGGAACCCCCTTGGGGAGGTTCTCGAGGTAGCAGTGGAGGCGGCCCAGCAGGTAGTCGTTGTCCGCCGCGTCCCCCTTCATGTAGCCGAGCTCCCCGCCGACCTGAGTCAGGGCCTTGCCGTGCCAGGTGGCCAGGGCCGAATAGTACTGGGAGGAGTCGAGCTCGTTGTAGTTGTAGAACTTCCCCCGAAGGCCCAGGTCCCAGACGGAGGACCGAAGCCAGGAGAGCTCCCCGCCGTAGACGGTGAGCTTTTCGCCGATGCGGGAGAGATTGGGGAAGGGCTGGGCGCTGTTGGTGCCCGTGCCGAAGGTGTCGTCGTACTCGAAATATTCAAAGAAGGGGCGCAGCAGGAGGGGTCCGGCGGCTATGCGCAGCTCGTAGGAGTGCTCGGCCCACCCCTCGGTTTCGAGGTTTCTGTTGGAGAGACCATAGAGGCTGATGCCCGCCGGCAGAAAGAGGGAGAGATCGACGCCGAGCATCTCCTCCTGGTCGTCGCTGTCGTCCCCCACCTTTTTGTAGGAGAGCCCCACCTCGTAGAGGCTGCGGCGCAGGTAGGCGACGCGGCCGCCGATGATGCTGTCGCCGTCCCGGCCGTGCTCCGAGTCGAGGGCCACGGGCTGCCCCCCGTAGGCCGAGAGGGTGAAATGTCTGGTGAGGCCCGTCGACACCCGAAGGCCGTCGATGCTCTCGTTGGAAACCCCTTCGAAGACATACTGGCGCCCGAGACGGACATTCAGGGTGCTGAAGGGGCGGGTGTACTCGAGGTAGCCGAAGAGGAGCTCGCCGGAGGAGTCGTCGCGGTAGAAGCCCCCGTCGCCGAGGTCGTTGCGCCCCCAGCCGTAGAAGTGGAAGGCAAACCCCCGGGTGTTGAGGCTCCCGGCGTCGAGCTGAAGATATTCGTAGACGGGGATGACGGCGGCGTCGTCCTGCCCGGCGGTGTCCCGCTCGAAGCCCCGGATGAGGGTGTCGGACTTGACGCGAACCTCCGCGGCCAGTGGTCCGCAGAACAGGGCTCCGGCCAGCAGGACGCTCGTCAGCGCCGCCAGCCTCGGCAGAAGAGGGGGCCTCGGCCTTGTGTCCATCGGGTCCTCCTTGGCGGCTCCGCCATGTCCCGTATCGGGAGCGGAAGCCTCAGGGAATTGCAGGCAAGTGTCACTCACCCTAGCAGGGAAAAGTGCCCTCGCAAGACCCGAAAAGCATTATATTTCACTGGGGTAGGAGTTTCCGAAGTTCCGAGGTAGGAAATGGAGAAGGGGGGCGGGATTCTTCTCCAGGCTCAGCCGCAGACCCCGCAACGGGTGCATCCGGGGGAGCAGCGGGGGGTGGTCCTCCCGGCGACCCCCTGCTGGTACTCCCTCCGGAGATAGTCGCGGCTGACCCCGCTGTCGATGACCTCCCAGGGGAAGATTTCCCCCTCCCCCCGCTCCCTGGTGACGTAGAAGGCCGGGTCGAGCCCCGCCTCCCGGCAGGCGGCCCGCAGGTTTCGGCCGGCGGACAGAAGTGGCAGGGTGGAAGCGATGCGCCGGTCTCCCCGGGAGAGGAAGGCCTGCAGGACGGCGGAGCGCAGGGATTCGAAACCGACATCGGTGTTGGGCATCCGCGCAACCGCCGAGCGGATTCGCCGCATCTTCACCTCCAGGGATTTTTCCGAGTCCATGGGGGACCACTGCAGGGGGGTGCAGGGCTTGGGTATGAAGGGGTTGACCGAGAGGGTGATGCTTCCGAGACGGCCGAGCTTCTTCCCCTCCTCCAGCCAAATCTCACGGATCCTCCCCGTAAGGGCGAGCAGCTCTTCGATGTCCTCGTCCTTCTCCGTCGGAAGCCCGATCAGAAAATAGAGCTTGAGGTGGAGGATCCCCTCCTCGGCGAGGAGCCGCACGGCGGAGAGGATCTGCCCTTCGTCCAGCCCCTTGTTGATAAGGTCCCGCAGGCGCTGGCTCCCCGCCTCCGGGGCGAGGGCAACGGTCCTGTGACCCGAATCGCGCAGGGCAACCACCTCCGGCCGGGTGAGGGAATCGATACGCAGGCTCGCCACCGAGATCGTCCCTCCCCGCTCCAGGATTCCCTCCTGCAGCGGCTCCAGTTGCGAATAGTCGGAAACCGCCGCCCCCACCAGCCCCACCTTTTTGCGTTCGCAGAGCCCTTCTTCGGCCTGGGCGAGAAGGTTCTCCAGGCTCCGCTCCCGGGGGGGGAGGTAGAGATAGCCTGCGGCGCAGAAGCGACACCCCCTGGAGCAGCCCCGGGAGACCTCGGTGAGGGCCATGTCTCCGAACTCGGCCTCTTCGGTGAGAACGAAGGAGCGGCTCGCGGAGCTGTCGAGGTCGGCGAGCCACTGCCGAGCGACACGCTCCGGAGCCCCCTCGAGGGGCACGTAGGCCTTGACCGTGCCGTCGATTTGGTAGCTCACCCGGTAGAGGGAGGGGACATAGATTCCCGGGAGGGAGGCGAGACGTCCGAGACGCTCAGCCTTGCTCACCCCTTGCTCGCCGAGGACATCCACCAGGGTAGGCAGCAGGGGCTCGGCCTCTCCGACGGCGAAGCAGTCCATCACCTCGGCCAGGGGCTCGGGGTTGAGAAAGGCGCAGACGCCGCCGCAGAGAATCATGGGGGAATCCTCCCCCCTGTCCCTGGCCATAAAGGGGAGCCGCCCCAGCTCGAAGAGGGTGGGGAGGTGAAGGTAGTCGTTCTCGAAGGAGATGGAAAAGGCCACCAAGTCGAAATCGGCCAGGAACCGGCCGCTTTCCAGGGAAAAGAGGGGATAGCCGCTTCGGAGGTGCTCCGCCAGATCGTCGGGGTCGGGGAGGAAGAAACGCTCGCAGAGGGTGTCGGGTCGGGCGTTGAGCATCTGGTAGACGGTGAGGTAGCCGAGGTTGCTCATCGCCTGGCGGTAGCTGTTGGGAAAGACCAGGGCCACCGAGAGCCTGCCCCCCCAGGGATTGGAGCTGCAGCCCCTTTCGGACCCGTGGCGCAAGCGGGCCTTGTCGATGAGCTTTCGGGACATGGGCCTTGTCTCCTCGGGTGGTTCAAAAGGGTGCGGCGGGGACCGCCGGAGCGGCCCCCGCCGCCGCGGGAGTCAAAGGTGGCCTCCCCGGGGCAGGGGGGCCGTGCACCCCCCGGAGGCCGGGCGGAGAGCCGGCGGCCGGAGGGGGGAATCCTTGGTTTTCGATCGCTCCGGTCTCGGCGACGCAGGGGCGGAGAACCCCGCGCGCCAACGCCGGGGACCGGTCAGTCCACCCGCTTGCGCAGGAAGGTCGGGATGTCGTAGGCCTCATCGTCGAGGGCCACTCCGAGCACCCTCGGGCTCTCCTTGTGGCGCTCCCGCAGGAAGGTCGGAATGTCCCGGTCGACCTTTCCCATCGGCAGAACGCCTCGGCCCGAAAGCCCCTCGGTGGCCTCGAAGGATTCCCCGAACCCGGTGGCGATGGCGGTGATCTGGATGGTATCCCCCATCTCCTCGCTGATCACCAGGCCGATGATGATGTTGGCATCGGCGTGCACCTTGTCGTGAATGATGCGGGAGGCCTCATCGAACTCCTCCATGGTCATGTTCGAGGAGCCAGTGATGTTGACCAGAACGCCTTTGGCCCCGGAGATGTCGATCTCCTCCAGCAGGGGGCTGCTGATCGCCTTGTTTGCCGCCTCGGCGGCCCGGCGCTCGCCGGAGGCCCGGCCGATACCCATCATCGCCATGCCCCGCTCGCTCATGATGGCCCGCACGTCGGCGAAGTCGACGTTGATCAGGCCGCTGGTGGTGATCAGGTCCGAGATCCCCTGCACCGCCTGGCGCAGCACATCGTCGGCCGGCCGGAAGGCGTCGAGGATCCCCATGTTCTTTCCGGCCAGCCCGAGCAGCCGGTCGTTGGGGATGACGATCAGCGAGTCGACGCACCCCTTGAGCTGCTCCACCCCTTCGTCGGCCTTTTTGGAGCGCTGCTTCCCCTCGCGCCCGAAGGGTTTGGTCACCACCCCTACGGTGAGGGCCCCGATTTCCCGGGAGACCTCGGCGATGATCGGCGCGGCACCCGTACCGGTACCCCCGCCCAGCCCCGCCGCGATAAAGACCATGTCGGCCCCCTCGAGCATCTCGGCCAGTCTCGCCTTGTCTTCCAGGGCGGCCTCCCGGCCGACCTCCGGGTTGGCGCCGGCCCCGAGCCCCTTGGTCAGCTTGGCGCCGAGCTGGAGCTTGACCGGGGCCAGGCTCGTCTTGAGGGCCTGGGCATCGGTGTTGGCGACGATGAACTCGACCCCCTCCACCTGGGAGCGGATCATATTGTTCACCGCGTTCCCCCCGCCTCCGCCGATGCCGATGACCTTCAGCTTCGCCGTCTGATCGATACTCTCATCAAATTCAAACATGACTCCCTCCCTTTCCTGGGTGAAACCTTCTCCGCTGTATAAGAAGCCCGAACCTTCCGGGCGTGCCCCGCACTAGAAAAACTCGCCGAACCACTCCTTCATCCGGCGCACGACCTTGTCGAATATGTTCTCCTGGCCGATGGTGAAGTTGCGACTGGCCAGGTTGCGGCTGCCGTACTTGACCAGGCCGACCCCCGTGGCGTAGACGGGTGAGTGGACCACGTCGGTGAGCCCCCCGATCCCCAGGGGAAGGCCCCGCCGCACCGGCAGGTTGAAGATCTGCTCGGCCAACTCCGGCATCCCGGGCAGGATGGCCGAGCCTCCCGTGATGACCACCCCCGAGGCGATGAGGTCTTCGAATCCGCTTTTCACGATCTCGCGGTTGACCAGAGTGAATATCTCCTCCACCCGCGGCTCGAGGATCTCGGCCAGCAGCTGCCGGGAAAGGACACGGGAGTCGCGCCCCCCCACCGAGGGGACCTCGATCGTCTCCTCCTTGCCGACCATGGAGGTCAGGCAGCAGCCGTAGGCCTGCTTGATCTTCTCGGCTTCGGTCATGGGGGTGCGCAGCCCCACGGCGATGTCGTTGGTGAGGTGGTTCCCCCCCAGGGAGAGGACTGCCGTGTGCTTGATGGCCCCGTCGACGAAGATGGCGATGTCGGTGGTTCCCCCGCCGATGTCGAGGAGCGCCACCCCCAGGTCCTTCTCATCCTGGGTGAGGACCGCCTCGGAGGAGGCGAGCTGCTCCAGCACGATGTCGGCCACGTCCACCCCGGCGCGGTTGCAGCTCTTGATGATGTTCTGGGCGCTCGCCACGGCACCGGTGACGATGTGGACCTTGGCTTCCAGGCGCACCCCGTTCATCCCCAGGGGCTCCTTGATGCCGTCCTGGTCGTCGATGATGAACTCCTGGGGGAGGATATGGATCACCTCGCGATCCATGGGGATGGCGATCGCCTTGGCGGCGTCGATGACCCGGCGCACATCCTCGGGAGTCACCTCGCGGGTCCGGATGGCGATCACCCCCTGGGAGTTGAACCCCTTGATATGCCCTCCGGCGATGCCGGCGAAGACCGCCTTGATCTCGCACCCCGCCATCAGCTCGGCTTCCTGCAGCGCCTTTTTGATGGCGGAGACCGTCGCCTCGATGTTGATCACCACCCCCTTGCGCAGACCCTTGGAGGGGCTCGTCCCGATGCCGACGATGTCGATTCCCTCGCCGGTCATGTGCCCGACGATGGCGCAGATCTTGGTGGTGCCGATATCCAGCCCGACGATGAGGTTGTCCCTCTTCCCGTTCATCTCTCTCCCCTTCCCTGGCTAGCCCCGGCCCGTCCGACGCCGGTTGTCCAGCTTGACGATGATGCGATCGGCGACGTTCAGGTCGATGTATTTGAGGGCCTGCAGACTCGGCTCAAGCTCCGGGTAGATCCGCTCGAGCCGGTCGAGCTTCTGGCGAAAGCCCCTGTGCCCGAAACGGACCGGCACCCCACCGCGATTTGTATAAAGTCGAAATCCCTCCACCTCGTCGATGTGTATCTCCGAAACCTGCTCGAGGTTGAAGACCTCCCGCCCCTCCAGTTCCATCAGCAGGGCCATGGCCTCCCGCAACCTGCGGCGGGGGGGCTCCGGATCCTGGAGCATCTCCGTCC
>JBFHXN010000122.1:0-7304 GCA_041598955.1 Desulfuromonadales bacterium
CATCCCCCGGAAGGGGAGTGGTTCCCCCCCGTGGTGATGACGGTGGCCCAGAAGCACGACGGCATCGCCGAGCTGGTGGAGAAGATCGGTGCCCATTTCGCCCATCTCAACCAGAGCGGCAAGAGGGCCCACTTCGAGGAGAACAAGAGCTCCGTGAGGTTCACGGAGCTGCTCAGGGAGAGGCTCTTTCTCGAGGTCTACCAGCATCTTCACGCCGGGGAGGGTCTGCGGCGAACCATTCAGGCCATCGCCCGGAGGGAGCAGGACCCCTACTCGGCGGTGGAGGAGGTGCTTCGCTCCCGCCTCAAGCCGGGAGGGGATGAAGGAAAAAGCAGTTGACAGTCCGACCGGGAACTTGCTATATAAGCAGTCCCGAAAGGGAAAAGGGCGTTTAGCTCAGCGGGAGAGCACTGCCTTCACACGGCAGGGGTCGTAGGTTCAATCCCTACAACGCCCACCAATAAAGACAAAAGGCCAGCCGGAAACGGCTGGCCTTTTTGCGTTGAAATTCGAACAGGCCTCCCCTTCACCCGGCGTTGAAAGGCCCCTTGGCTCTGTTAAGCTTCAAACTCGCCGCTCGGGGCGGATGCCGCGGCAGGAAGGGCTTGATGGAAATGACCGGAAGGCGAGGGAGAAAACGGGTTCTCATCATGGGCGCCGGGGGGAGGGATTTCCATGATTTCAACCTCCTGTTCAGGGATGATCCCGATACGGAGGTGGTCGCCTTTACGGCCGCTCAGATCCCCTTTCTGGCCGGACGGAGCTATCCTCCCTCCCTGAGCGGACCGCTCTATCCCGAGGGGATCCCCGTCTTCGACGAGGGAGCGCTCCCTGCTCTGATCACCGACGGGAGGGTGGATGAGGTGCTGCTGGCTTACAGCGATCTCTCCCACCAGCGGGTGATGGAGATAGCCTCGGAGGTGCTGGCCCTGGGGGCGGACTTTCGGCTGGCCGGACCGGAGCGGACGATGCTTCAGGCCGCGGTGCCTGTTGTCGCGGTCTGCGCCGTGCGCACCGGGTGCGGCAAGAGCCCCGTGACCCGGTATCTCGTCGGCCAACTTCTTAAGGCGGGGCGCAGACCGGTGGTGGTGCGCCATCCCATGGCCTACGGCCGCCTCGATATCAGGGGGGTGGAGCTGTTTCGCGAGCCGGCGGATCTCGACCGCTATCAGTGCACCCTGGAGGAGCGGGAGGAGTTCGAACCCTGGATCGCCATGGGGGTTACTCTGTTCGCGGGCATCGATTACGGCGCCATTCTCCGTCTGGCCGAGCTGGAGGGAGACCTGATCCTCTGGGACGGGGGGAACAACGACCTCCCTTTTTTCCGACCCGATCTTCACATCGTTCTGGTCGATCCCTTTCGGGCCGGGGACGAGGCCACTTTCTATCCGGGTCTGGTCAACCTGCGCCGGGCCGACCTGGTGGTCCTGGCCAAGAGCGAGGGGGCACCGCCGGGAAGCATCGAGACGATCCGGGCCAGTCTCGACCGCTTCAATCCCCGGGCCGCCGTTGCGGAGGGGAGTCTCGTCGTCCAGGTCGACGATCCCGGCCGGTTGAAGGGGCGAAGGGTCGTGGTCGTGGAGGACGGACCGACGGTCACCCACGGCGGAATGGCCTTTGGGGCCGCGACGGTGGCGGCGCGCAGCCATGGAGCGACGATCGTCGACCCCCGGCCCTTTGCCACCGGGAGTCTCGCGACGGTCTACCGCGACTACCCTCACCTCGAGGGGGTGGTTCCCGCCATGGGCTATTCAGAAGAGCAGCTCGGGGATCTCAGGGAAACCCTTGAAGGGACCCCCTGCGATTTGATACTCTCGGGGACTCCGGCCGACCTGGGAGGGATCCTCGGGCTTCGTCGCCCCGTTCTGCGGGTCGGCTACGAGTTCCGGGAGGCCGGCGAGCCCCTGCTGGCCAGGGCCCTGATGGAGATGCTGGCCCGGGGAGGTGTTTCGTGAAAGGGGGAGGGGGGCCTCTGGCCATCGTCGCCCTGGGGGGGAATGCCCTGATCCGGCAGGGGGAGCGGGGAACGGTGGGGGAGCAACTCGCCCACATCCAGGAGGCCACTCGCCACCTGCCGTCCCTGCTCGGGCAGGGGTATCGCCTTTTGCTGACCCACGGCAACGGCCCGGTGGTCGGACACCTGCTGCTGCAGAATGAAGCCGCCAGGGAGATCGTCCCCCCGATGCCCCTCGATGTCTGCGATGCCGACTCGGAGGGGAGCATCGGCTACCTGACCCAGCAGACCCTGGTCAACCAGCTTCGGGGGAGCGATGGAGCGCGGCCGGTGGCGAGCATCGTCACCCAGGTGCTGGTCGATCCGGAAGACCCGGCTTTCGCCGCTCCCAGCAAACCGGTGGGGGTGTTCTACAGCCGTGAGCAGGCGGCGGTGCTGGGGCAGACCAAGGGGTGGGTCCTCCGGGAGGACGCAGGCCGCGGTTTCCGCAGAATGGTTCCTTCGCCGCGCCCCCTGGGGGTGGTGGAGGAGGAGCCGATTCGCATCCTTCTCGAGCACGGGGTGATCGTCATTGCCGCGGGGGGCGGTGGAATCCCCGTGATCCGGTTGTCATCGGGAGCCCTGGAAGGGGTGGAGGCGGTCGTCGACAAGGACCATGCCTCGGCCCTGCTCGGCAGGATTCTCGGGGCCAGGCTGCTGGTCATCCTCACCGCCGTGGACCGGGTCTGCCGCCGCTTCGGGACCCCCGGTGAAACGCCCATCGACTCCCTGGGGGCTGACGAGGCGCGGGAGATGCTGGCGGCAGGGGAATTCCTCCCGGGGAGCATGGGCCCGAAAATCGAGGCGGCCCTCGACTTTTTGTCCGGCGGGGGAGAAGAGGTGCTGATCACCGCGCCGGAACTCCTTCGGGAGGCCCTGGCGGGGAGAGCCGGCACCCGCATCCTCCCCTGAGTCGGCCCTTAAAGGCGGGGATTATCAATGAATGTTCGGGATCAGAGGGGTGGATGACCGGATCGGCCGAGGAAATCTTTGACATTGTCGACGAGGAGGACCGGGTGGTCGGGCAGGCACCGAGGAGCCGGTGCCACGGCAACCCGGCCCTGATCCACCGGGCCGTGCATGTCCTGGTTCTCGACCGCTCGGGGCGCCTGCTGCTGCAGAGGCGCTCCCCGCGCAAGGACATCCAGCCGGGGCGCTGGGACACCAGTGTCGGGGGGCACCTCGAACCCGGGGAGGGATACCGGGAGGCGGCCATCCGGGAGATGGAGGAGGAACTGGGTCTTTGCGGTCTCCCCCTGACATTTCTCTACCATTCACGGATCCGCAACGCCATCGAGTCGGAAAATATCGCCACCTTTCTCACTTGCTTCGAGGGCGCGGTGGATTTCAACCCCGCGGAGATCGATGAGGTGCGTGCCTGGGCTCCCGGGGAAATCGAAGCCGCCCTCGGGAGCGGTGTCTTTACGCCGAACTTCGAACAGGAGTGGGGGATGTTCCGGGACTGGAACCGCCGCTACCCGACCCGCGGAGGAGAGGGTGTCGCATTCTGCGCAGGGGAGACCTTCCCGGATCTTTTCGGGGGGCTGGGGAGGGACAAGGAGTGAGGGATCGAGGGGAGAGTCAGGCCAGGGGGATGGTGAAGACGAAGCGGCTTCCCCCCTCGTCGGTCACGGGGCTTTCCACCCAGATGGTGCCTTCGTGCAGGGTGATGATTTCCTTGCAGATGGCCAGCCCCAGGCCTGTCCCATTGCGGTGAAGGCCGAGGGTGGAGGGAAGCTGCTGGTACCGGGCGAAGAGGGCCTGCTGGAGATCGGCGGGGATGCCGATGCCCGTATCCTCAACGGCGACTTCCAGGCAGTCGGAGACCCCTGTCGGGGGGCAGTGGCGGGAGACCCCTCCCCGCAGGGTGATGGTCCCTTCCTGGGGGGTGAATTTGGCCGCGTTGGTGAGCAGGTTGGTGAGAACGCGGGCGAGCTGTTTTTCCTCGACCAGAATGGGTGGAAGTGCCGGGTCGACCTCGACGACGACCCGCAGCTTTTTCTCGAGGAAGAGGGCCGAGAGGTCGGCGACCACCCGTCGCACCAGGGGTTCGAGAAGGATCGGCGAACGGTTGAGTGCCATCTTTCCCGCCTCGAGCTTGGAGAGGTCGAGGATGCCCTCGATCAGCCCCAGCAAGCGCTCGCACCCCCCCTGAATGTTTTCCAGGGCGTCTCTCTGCTCGGGGGTAATGGCGCCCAGGATCCCCTCGGCCAGCACGTCCGTAAATCCCTTGATGCTGGTCAGGGGGGAGCGCAGGTCATGCACCAGCATGGAGATGAAATCGGCCTTGACCTCCTCGGTCTCCCGAAACTTGCTCAAATAGCGGGCAACGACGAGAAAGCGGTCGGCCACCACCTTCAGGGAGTGACGCAATCCCGGTGTGAGAGGCCTCTCCCGGCGGCTGAAAAGGGCAAAGGCCCCCAGAAGCTCATCCCCGTCGCGAATGGGGAGGGCCTGGAGGAGGTGAAACCCTTCTTCTTTTTCTCTCGAGGGGGAGAACCCTTCCCCGTGAAAAACGAGGTGGCGCTGCCGGGCCGGGTCGGGGAGGGGCAGGCCGGCCTGGAGGAAGATTTCCTCCCGGGACCGCTCGATAAAATCGGCGGAAACGGGTTCGGCCAGGTGGAGGCCGACCAGGTATTTTCCCGAACCCTCCCGCAGCAGGAGGGCCGCGGCGCTGAAGTGGCTGATCCCCTCCAGAAAGCCGAGGAACTCCCGGGCCAATAGGTCGGGATTGTGCGCCATCCCGGTCAGCTTGAGGATTTCGTTGGAGACGGTCGATTCGTAAAGAAGGCGATCGAGGATACCGGTCAGACGGGCCTTGACGTCGGCCTTGCCCGGGTGGGGGGGGGATGGGTCTCCGGAGAAGTTTCGGGGATGGTCTGGGGTACTCTTGAGGAGACCGGCGACGGCGCCGGTGATTGCCTCGAGGTCCGAGGTCTTTTCAAGGTAGAGATCGGCCCCGGCGTGCTCACCCCAGAACCGGTCGTGCTTTTCGGTAAGATTGGTCAGCAGGATGACGGGAATGTGGGCGGTGAAGGGGTCGTTTTTCAGGAGCCGGCAGAGGTGATAACCGTTGAGCTCAGGCATCACGACGTCGGAGAGAATCAGGTCGGGCTGGGTCTGGAAGGCGGTGGAGATCGCTTCCATGCCGTTGCCGACGCCGCGCACCGTGTAACCCAGCTCCTCCAGAGCGTCCACCAGGACGCTCAGTTGGGTGGGACTGTCATCGACCACCAGGATTGTGCGGGGTCCGGTCATGATACCCTTCGGGGAGATCGGCCTGAAATGACCAGGCTTTTAAGGGACTATCATCCTATGCGAAGTCAATGGAGCCCGTCAAGAATCTTGAAGCCCGGGATCTGATCAATCGGTGGGCACCTCTTCCCCATGGATTGATTAAAAACAGGGCACCGGAGGCTGGGTTTTCGTTTCAAGGAAAGGGATTGAAAAGGGAGGTGGACTGAAAAGCAACGGCAAAACGGTCGGTTAAGGAAAATATTCTGAAACGGAGAGTTTCGGCAAACTATTTGCTCTGACTTGAGGCAGGCGGTAACCGCATCCCGGCCATTCGGGGTTCCCAGGGGAGCCGCCCGGCTGTTCAAGTCCCACCATCATCGGGAGGTAACGTGACATGAGAAAAGTCGAGGCCATCATCAAGCCCTTCAAGCTGGACGAGGTCAAGGAGGCTCTGAACGAGATCGGTATCCAGGGGCTCACGGTAAGCGAGGTCAAGGGTTTCGGTCGCCAGAAGGGTCATACCGAACTCTACCGCGGCGCCGAATACGTCGTCGACTTCATACCCAAGATCAAGCTGGAGATCATCGTCCGGGACGACCTGGTCGCCAAGGTGGTCGATACCATCGCGGAGGCCGCCAAGACCGGTCGGATCGGGGACGGCAAGATCTTCGTCACCCCCGTGGACGAGGTGGTGCGCATCCGGACCGGCGAGCGCGGGGACGACGCTCTCTAGAGTTTCCATATGGGAAACCATCGCTCTTTAACATGGCGGACCGTCCTCGTGGTGGGGGGGCCGTCAATCAACATCGCAAAGGAGAACCTGCATGACGCCCAGAGAGGTTGTTGAGTTCGTCAAGGCGAAAAACATCAAGATGATCGACTACAAGTTCCTCGACTTCGTCGGCATCTGGCAGCATTTCACCCAGCCGATCAGCGAGTTCAGCGAGGAGACCTTCGAAGAGGGAATCGGCTTCGACGGCTCGTCGATTCGCGGCTGGCAGCCGATCCACAACAGCGACATGCTCCTCATGCCCGACCCGGTCACCGCCAAGGTCGACCCCTTTCCCAAGGTGCCGACCCTGAGCCTGATCTGCAACATCATCGATCCCTACACCAAGGAAGGCTACACCCGCGATCCGCGCTTCGTGGCGCGCAAGGCCGAGGCCTACCTGAAATCGACGGGGATCGCAGACACCGCCTACTTCGGCCCCGAGCCCGAGTTCTTCGTCTTCGACGACGTGCGCTTCTCCTCCACCAACAACGCCTCCTTCTACTGCGTCGATTCCAAGGAAGGGGCCTGGAACAGCGGTCGTGACGAGGGGCCGAACCTCGGCTACAAGCCGGCCCACAAGGGGGGCTACTTCCCCGTCTCCCCGACCGACTCCCTGATCGACCTGCGCAACGAGATGGTGGAAGTTCTCCAGAGCGTCGGCATGCGCATCGAGGCTTCCCACCACGAGGTGGCCACCGGCGGCCAGTGCGAGATCGACATGCGCTTCGACTCGCTGGTCAGCATGGCCGACACCCTCCAGTGGTTCAAGTACATCGTGCGCAACGTCGCCTTCCGCAACGGCAAGACCGTCACCTTCATG
Source organism: Desulfuromonadales bacterium (assembly GCA_041598955.1). Taxonomy (GTDB): domain Bacteria; phylum Desulfobacterota; class Desulfuromonadia; order Desulfuromonadales; family JBFHXN01; genus JBFHXN01. The sequence goes on from JBFHXN010000122.1 coordinate 6,823, forward strand.
CCCAAGCCCCTCTTCGGCGACAACGGCTCCGGCATGCACTGCCACCAGTCCCTCTGGAAGGACGGCAAGAACCTCTTCGCCGGCGACGGTTACGGGGGCCTCTCCAAGATGGCCCTCTATTATGTCGGCGGCATAATGAAGCACGCCAAGGCCCTCTGTGCCTTCACCAATCCGGGAACCAACTCCTACAAGCGCCTGGTTCCGGGCTACGAGGCTCCGGTCAACCTGGCCTACTCCAACCGTAACCGTTCCGCGGCGATCCGTATCCCCTCCACCAGCAACCCCAAAGGAAAGCGGATCGAGTACCGCACCCCCGATCCTTCCTGCAACGGTTACCTCGCCTTTGCGGCCCTGCTCATGGCCGGCCTCGACGGGATCGAGAACAAGATCGATCCGGGGGATCCCCTCGACAAGGACATCTACGGCCTCTCCCCCGAGGAGCTCAAGGACGTGCCCAACGTGGCCGGCTCCCTCCTCGAGGC
>JBFHXN010000123.1:0-7268 GCA_041598955.1 Desulfuromonadales bacterium
AGTAGCCGATGGCCAGCCCCCCCACCCCCAGCAGGCCGGGGAGAAGAAGAGAGGCCGGCAGCTGCCCCCCCAGGGCGAAACGGACCGCCAGGGCGAAGAGGGTCGATATCCCCACCAGGGCCGCAAGATCGACGAGCAGGGCGCCGAGCCGAAGGGTGGGCGAAGGGACGAGGCCCCCCTGCGGGGGCTCCGGCGGGAGGCTCGCGGGCTCCCCTTCCCCGGGGAGTGCAAAGTCGAGTACCAGGTCGGCCGAAGGGGACGCCGAGGGCGGTTCGGGGAGCTCCTCCTCCAGCCCTACCCCTTCAACATCCTCCTCGAACCATCCCTCGTCGGCGGGAAAGAGCTCCTCTTTCTCTTCCGGGAGTTGCTCGATCCCCGGAGCGACAAAGGGCTCCTCTTCCCCCACGGGGCTCCCGGCGAAGAGCTCCGGTTCCAGGCCGCCCCGAGATTCTTCCTCCGGCAGGGAATCAAGACCCTCCCGGTCTTCGGGCTCGCCGTCGAAAAGGCCCAAGGGGAGCGTTCCTTGACGCACCACGGGGCGCAGGCCGTACCGGTGGCCGAATTCGGTGAGATCCCTGCCGCAGCGCTTGCAGCGGTCGATCCCCTCGAAGCTGTTGTAGCCGCACTTGGGACATTTCATCGTCAGCGCGCCTCCCCGCTCCGGCCTTCCACCTCTTTGCCGCGGCCCATATCTCCGTACCGGAACTGGAGAATCGCCGCCACTGCCAGCCCCGCCGTCTCGGTGCGAAGGATGCGCGGGCCGAGGCGCACGGGGACAAAGCCGGCCGCCAGGGCCTTTTCCGCCTCCTCCCGGGAGAAGCCCCCTTCGGGCCCCACCAGCACCGCTGCGCTGGCCGGAGCCTCCTCGGGAAGGGTCTCGGCCAGCGGGAGGGCCGCCTCCTCCCAGGGAAGCAGCCGCAGCTCCTCGGCGGTGGAGGCCAGCGCCTCCTCGAGGGAGCGGAGGGGCTCTATCCCCGGCAGGCAGGGGCGTCCGCTCTGCCGGGCCGCCTCGGCGACGATCCGCCGCCAGCGCTCCAGCTGGCGCTCCCCCCTCTCCCGCTCGTGGCGGGGGACGCTGCGCCCCGTGAGGACCGGGGAGAAGACCGCCGTGCCGAGTTCGGTCCCCTTCTGCAGCACCAGGTCGAGCTTCTCCCCCTTGGGCAGGGCCTGAAGCAGCCGCAGGGGGAAGGCCGTCTCGAGCTGCCGCCAGCGCTCCAGTACCCGGGCCGTACCGCTCCCCCGGGCCAGACTCTCCAGCCGGCAGCGGCAGTGCCCCCCCTCCCCGTCCAGGAGCAGGATCTCCGCCCCCGGGCGCAGCCGCAGGACGGAGAGGTGGTGAAGGACCTCCGTGCCCAGGGTAATCTCGTCATCGGCCAGGGTCTGCGGGGACACGAAGAATCGGCGCACTCAGCCCTCCCGGCGGTAGACGAGGCAGACCCAGTCCTCCCGGACGCTCAGCAGGGGCGGGGCGGCGAAGAAGGGGGCGAAGCCTTCCCGGACCAGGCCCTCCTTCTCGGCCAGGATGCCCGAGAGGATGAGCCGTCCGCCGGGGGCGAGGCGACTGACCAGATGGGGGGCGAGCCGGACGTTCTCTTCGGCCAGGATGTTGGCCAGCACCACCTCGAAGCCTCCCTCGAGCTCCTCCAGGGGGGCGCAGGTCATCTCCACCCGGTCGGCGGCCCCGTTGCGCTCCACATTCTCCCTGGCCACGGCGCAGGCCTCGGGATCGATTTCGCACCCCAGCACCCGCTCGGCCCCCAGGGAGGCGGCGGCGATGGCGAGGATTCCCGAGCCGGCGCCGACATCGAGCACCCGGCGGGGAGGGGAGGACTCCTCGAAACACTCGGCGAGGGCCTCCAGGCAGAGGCGGGTGGTGCCGTGGGTCCCCGTTCCGAAGGCCATCCCCGGATCGAGGGTGACCACCGCCTCTCCGGGGGCCGCCTCCCACGGCTCCCAGCTGGGGCGGATCACCAGGCGTCGGCCGATGCGTACCGGAGGAAAGTGCTGCTTCCAGCCCTCGGCCCAGTCTTCCTGGCGCACCGGGCGCACCTCGGGAGCCTCGCCGCGGAGCTCGGGAAAGCTCCCCGCGAGCCGATCGAGACGCTCCCGGATCTCCCGGCGCAGTGGCTCCGTCGCCGTTCCCGGAGGGAAGTAGGCGCGCAGCACCTGGGGACCGGCCAGTTCCTGGTCGGGGTCGGGGGGGATAAAGGTATCGAGGACCTTCTCGGCCACGGTCACCCCCGCGCAGCCGATCTCCGCCAGCTCCTGGCAGACCAGGTCGGCAGCGGCCGCGGGGACGGGGATAAGGACTTCCAGCCAGGGCTCATTCATGGCTAGCTGTTTAACAGAGACGCCGGGCAAAAGCAATTAAAACCTTGACAAATCGGGCGGGTTCCCTTCTAATTCGCTCAATTTTAATGAGCCTTTACCCTGAATGGTAAGACTTCGTGCCTCGCACAATATGACATCATCTCATGAGAAAAGTTCCAAAACGTGTTGCCTTGATTCGGGACTCTTGGTAGTATTTCTAATTAATTCAGCCTGAGGCCGCCGTGAGCCAGACCCAGTTCGTATACCTGCTCTCCGATGCCACGGGAGAGACCGCCGAGAAGACGGTGATGGCCGCCCTCACCCAGTTCCGGGACCGGCAGGTGCGGGTGAAGCGCTTCAGCAACGTCCGCAACAAGAACCAGGTCTACGAGGCCATCGACGAGGCCCTCAACCAGAAGGGGCTCGTGGTCTTCACCATCGTCAACCGGGAGCTGGCCCAGCTGGTCCAGGACGAATGCGGATCCCTCGGGCTCCCCTGCATCGACCTGATCACCCCCTTGCTGATGCGCCTCGCCGAGTTCTTCGGCCGCTCCCCCCGGGAGACGCCGGGACTGCTGCACGGGGTCGGCGAGGAGTATTTCCGGCGCATCGAGGCGGTGGAGTTCGCCGTCAAGCACGACGACGGGCAGGAGACCCGCCACCTCCACCAGGCCGACATCGTGCTGGTCGGGGTCTCCCGCACCAGCAAGACCCCCCTCTCCATCTACCTCGCCCACCGGGGATGGAAGGTCGCCAACATCCCCCTGGTGCAGGGGATCGATCCGCCACCCGAGCTCTTCAAGGTCGAGCCCTCCCGGGTCGCCGGCCTGCTCATCGATCCCCAGCGCCTGCTCGAGCTGCGGGCCGCCCGTCTGCGCAACCTCGGGCAGGACCCCCGCAGCGCCTACGCCGATTTCGAGCAGATCGAGGATGAGATCCGCTATGCCAAGGGGGTCTACCGCAAGAATGGCTGGGTGGCGGTGGATGTCTCCGGCAAGGCGGTGGAAGAGAGTGCCAACGAGGTGCTGGTCAAGCTCAAATTGAAGTAGACCGACGGGGGCAGCGCATCACGCCCCCCTGGCAGACAACCATACCCATGGACAACAAAAGGAGAGAAGCGATGCGCATCCTGGTGGTCGAAGATGAAAAGAAGGTCGCCAGCTTCGTCAAGCGCGGCCTGGAAGAGGAGCAGTACGCCGTCGATGTCGCCTATGACGGTGAAGAGGGACTCTTCATGGCCGAAAACAACCCCTACGACCTCATCATCCTGGACATCATGCTCCCCAAAAAAGACGGCCTGGCCGTCATCCGGGAGCTGAGGGCCAAGAAGATCGACATCCCCATCCTCTGCCTGACCGCCAAGGACAAGCTCGAGGACGTGGTGGCCGGCCTCGACACCGGCAGCGACGACTATCTGACCAAGCCCTTCGCCTTCGCGGAGCTGGTGGCCCGGGTTCGCGCCCTGCTCCGTCGCCCCAGCCAGGACCGCGGGGCCGAGATCACCTTCGCCGACCTGCGCCTCGATCCCGTCGCGCACAAGATCTGGAGGTCGAACAAGGAAATCGTCCTCACCTCCAAGGAGTACGCCCTGCTCGAGTACTTCATGCGCAACCCCACCAAGATCCTCACCCGGACCATGATCGCCGAGCACGTCTGGGACTACACCTTCGACTCCTTTACCAACATCATCGACGTCTACGTCAACTACCTGCGCAAGAAAGTCGACCGCGAGCACGACAAGAAGCTGATCCACACCGTGCGGGGCGTGGGCTACGTCCTCAAGGAGGACTGATTGCGCAGCTGCTCCATCCGCACCCGGCTGACCCTCTGGTATGGGCTGGCCCTGGCGGTGGTGCTGGCGGGGGCGGGAACCTTCTGGTACCTCTACCTCGCCAGCAACCTTCGACAGCAGATCGACGAACGGCTGCTCCTGATCGCCCAGGACATCACCGTCTATCACGCCGTCCCGCACCCCGGGGAAGACGCCGGGACGCATGGCCGGCAGCTCGATGACTTTCTCCACCGCCACGCCCGGGGGGAGTACGTCCAGATCCTCGATGCCCGGGGGAGCATCTGCTGCCTTTCGGACAACCTCCACGACGCCCGGCTCCCCCTCAGCAAGGAGGCCCTGCAGCAGACCTCCCGTGGCATCCCCTGGTACGAAACCCGGGATATCCCCGGCGGCGGGACCATCCGTCTGCTCAGCTACCCCGTCTTCGAGAAGGGGCAGCTCGCCTTACTGATCCAGGTCGGGGGGAGCCTCGACAACCTCGAGCGGACCCTCCGGGGGCTGCTTCTGATCCTGCTCATCTTCAGCCCCCTGGCCGTGGCCGCCATGGTCTTCGGCGGCTGGTTCCTCGGCCGCCAGGCCATGGCCCCCTTCGACCGGATGATCCGGGAAGCCCGGCACATCGACGCCGAGAACCTCTCCCGGCGCCTCTCGGAAAGGCCGACGGACGACGAGATCAGCCTCCTCGCCGAGACCTTCAACTCCATGCTCGACCGCCTGCAGGCCTCCTTCACCAAGATCCGCCAGTTCACCGGCGACGCCTCCCACGAGCTGCGCACCCCCCTGGCCATCCTGAGGGGGGAGACGGAGGTCGCCCTGCGCTGGGCCAAGAGCTCCGAGGAATACCGGCAGACCCTCGAGTCGAACCTGGAGGAGATCGACCGGATGGGCAGGATCATCGAGGATCTGCTCACCATCTCCAAGAGCGAGGCGGGGGAAGCGCCGCTGGTTCTGGAAACCTTCAGCCTCGGCGATCTGCTGCAGGACCTCTACCTGCAGGGCAAGACCCTCGCCGAGCCAAAGGGGATAGCCCTCTCCCTGCGCCTGCAGGTTCAGGAGGACGTCCAACTGCGCGGCGACAAGCTGCGCCTCCACCAGATGCTTCTCAACCTGGTCGCCAATGCAGTCAAGTACACCAACGAGGGGGGGCGGGTGGAAACCTCCCTCGCCGTGCGCGGCGGTGAGGCGATCATCGCCGTCTCGGACAACGGCATGGGAATCGCCCCCGAGCACATCCCCCTCATCTTCGACCGCTTCTACCGGGTCGACGAGGCGCGCAACCGCAACGCCGGGGGGACCGGCCTCGGCCTGGCCATCGTCAAATGGATCGTCGACGCCCACCGCGGACGGATCGAGGTCACCTCGACTTTGGGCGAGGGAAGCGTCTTCAGCGTCCACCTCCCCCTGGCCGGCCCCCCGGAGAGGGACAAGAAGGGAAGTGACGACGAAGATCACTAGAATTCGCCAAGAAAACCTTTTAATACCCCTTTAATCTTTATCTAATCCGAAATCCGCTAGACTACGCCAACACATCGAGAACCCTCATCGGTTCTCTAGCCCCGTCGGCCGCCCCCTCCTGGCCTTCGGGGCTTTTTTTTCGTCCGCCCCACCAGCCCCTCCCCCATCATCTGTGCAAATGCACCCAGGGCGACCGTGCCCATGCCCGTTGACTTCCCTTCCCACGGTGATTAAATAGCCCGGAGCATCAACCACCACCACAGGAGGGTTTACCCATGCACCGCTTCCGCATCGCGTCCTGGCTCGTTCTTTTCGCCCTGGCCCTTCCCTCTCTTCCGTCCCTGGCGGCCTCCTCCCCCGACTTCGTCGCCCTGGCCAAGGAACTCAAGCCGTCGGTGGTCAACATCAGCACCTCCAAGACGGTCAGGCCTCGGACACAGATCGCCCCCGGCCCCCGCGGACCCCAGAGCGATCCCTTCGAGGAGTTCTTCGAGCGCTTTTTCCGGGGCCAGCCCCAGGTGCCCCACAAGGAGCGCTCCCTCGGCTCGGGCTTCATCATCTCCAAGGAGGGCTACATCCTCACCAACGACCACGTGGTCAGCGGAGCCGACGACATCAAGGTGAAGCTCTCCGACGGGCGCACCTTCACCGCCTCGGTCAAGGGGCTCGATCCCAAGCTCGACCTCGCCCTGCTCAAGATCGACACCGGAGAGGCCCTGCCGGTGGCGAAGCTCGGCGACAGCGACCAGCTCCAGATCGGCGAATGGGTCATGGCCATCGGCAACCCCTTCGGGCTCGAGCAGACCGTCACCGTGGGGATCGTCTCGGCCAAGGGACGGGTCATCGGCGCCGGCCCCTACGACGACTTCATCCAGACCGACGCATCCATCAACCCCGGCAACTCGGGGGGCCCCCTCTTCAACACCCGGGGAGAGGTGGTCGGCATCAACACGGCCATCGTCGCCGGCGGCCAGGGGATCGGCTTCGCCACCCCCATCCGCTCGGCCCAGGAGATCCTCCCCCAGCTCCGTGAGACGGGCAAGGTCGTGCGAGGCTGGCTCGGGGTCACCGTGCAGCCGATGACCGAGGAGCTCGCCAAGTCCTTCGGCCTCTCGGAGACCAAGGGGGCCCTGGTCTCCGAGGTGGTGGCCGGCTCGCCGGCCGAGAAGGCCGGCTTCAAGCGCGGCGACATCATCCTCGCCTTCGACGGCAGGGATGTCGACGCCGTCAACGACCTCCCCCGCCTGGTGGCGACGACCCCCATCGGCAAGAAGGTCAAGGTCACTGTCTACCGTGACGGCAAGACCCGGCAGCTCGACGCCGAGGTCGGCCGCCTCGAGGAGACCGGCTCCGAGCAGGTGGCAGCCGGCGAGAAGGGGGGAACCCTCGGCCTCTCCGTCAGCGACGTCACCCCCGAGCTGATGCGGGCCTACGGCCTGGAGAAGGCCCAAGGGGTGGTCGTCACCGCCATCGACCCCGCCGGCCCCGGCGCCGAGGCCAACCTGCGCCCCGGTGACGTCATCCAGGAGGTCAACGGCAAGACCATCGCAGGGGTCAAGGATTTCCGCACGGCGGTCAAGGGAGCCAAAAAGGGGGATGTCCTTCGGCTGCTCGTCCAGCGGCGGGAAGGGCTCTTCTACATGACGCTCAAGGCAGGGTAAGGCCGCTGTCGATAAGGTGCAAACAAAGGAAGGGCCCCGGGAAACCCCGG
>JBFHXN010000124.1:0-7186 GCA_041598955.1 Desulfuromonadales bacterium
CCCCAGGTGGCGTTGTTGCCGCCGTGGCAGGTCACGGCGGAGCAGGTGCCGCCGGCGTAGCTTCCGATCTGGGTGCCGCTGACGTTGGGAAGCTGATTGACGTGCAGACTGGTCCCGCCGGTCTTGAGGCCGTTGGCGGTCGCAGTGCCGCCGTGGCAGCTCTCGCAGGTGGCGCTGCCGGCCATGTGCGGAACGTGGCTGTTGGCGTTGTTGGTCCCCGCGCCGGTGTTGGCGTAGTTCGGGTAGATGACCCCGGCCCCGTCGCCGTGGCAATCGTCGCAGCCGGAGAGGGTGGAGCCCCAGGCGACGTTTCTGTAGATGAGGGTCGGGCCGAAGTTGCCGTTGCTGTGGCACTGGATGTCGCTGCAGGCTGTGCGGTTGCCGTCGCGGCTGATGCCGAGGTCATAGGCGGAGTTGACGTGGTTGGCCTGGTTGGAAATGGTGGTGTTGTTGCTCACGGTGTTGCTGTGGCACTCCACGCACCCCAGGTTCCACCCGACATCGCCGCTCGCGCCGGAGACGTGGGCGCCGTGGGACTTTGAGGCCATGGGGCTGCCGGAGGCGACATCGTGCCTGTGGCAGCTCTTGCAGTCGGAAATGGTCCCGGCCCAGGCCGGATTGGCATAGGTGGGGCTCGCCTGGCCGTCGCTGTGGCAGTAGACGCTGGAGCAGCTACCCGAGGCATAGGATGCACTGCCGCCGACCAGGGCATTTGCGGTGTCGGGGGCAACGGTAGCAGCTCCGTCGACGTGGGCGCCGCCTGCCGCCCCGGCGGCAAGTGCCGTGTTGCTTGCCGCCGTGGTGACGTGGCAGGCCTTGCAGGTGATCCCCTTGTTGAGGTGGTCAGCGTGGGCGGGAGAGTTGTTCTTCTGCCCCGAGGCCATGGTGGCCGCGCTGTTGCCGTGGCAGGCCGAGCAGCGGCTCCCCGAGCCTATGATGGAGTTGAGGCCTCCGGCCCATGCCAGGGAGGCGGTCACGAAGCTTCCGGTCCGTCCGTTGCTGTGGCAGTAGACGGCGGAGCAGGTGGTGGTGCCGGCCGTGTAGGTCGCTGCCAGGGCGCCGGAGGCAGTGACGAGGGAATCCTTGGCATAGGCACCGAGCAGAACGTCCTGGTAGGTCCCCTTGTTGTGGGTGGCCGTTCCGGCGCCGTTGTTGTGGCAGAGGGTGCAGGAGTAGGTGTAAGGAGAGCCTCCCGCGTGGGGAGCGTGGGGTGCGGTCGCCTCGTTGCCCCCGTAACCGGATGCGGCCGGCGGCGGTGGGTAGCCGTGGCAGGAGTCGCAGTTCTGGGCCTCGAAGGAGGCGACGCTGCCGTTGTGGCGGTGACAATCGCGGCACCCCTCCCCGCTGGCGTGGGTCGGGCGCCCATCGGAGAAGGCGGCCCCTCCGGCGACGTCGCCGTGGCACTTCTCGCAGTAGCCGTTGGCGGTGCCGTTGACCCCGTCGTCCCAGGGGGTGAGGGTCGAAGGATAGCTGAGGCCCGTCTTAGCTCCGAAGATCGCGGTGTTGACGTCGCTGCGCAGAACGAAGAAGTTGCGGCTACCGCCGTTGTAGGAGTGGCCGCTGTGGCAGGCGAGGCATCCCACGGGGGTCTCGGCGGCGTTGCCGTGGATCTGGTAGGTGTGGCAGGACTGACAGAGGTTGGAGTGGCGCTGGGCCGTCTCCAGGGGAGAGGCGCCGACGGTCTGCAAGCCGTCGGAACGCAGCAGGTGACCGTCGCCGGGGTTGAGGCCTCCGGCGGCAAAGGAGTCCTTGCCGTCGTCGGTGGAGGCGTCCGAGTCGGTCCAGTGCACCCCGTGGCAGGAGGTGCAGGAGACCATGTTCTTGCCGGTAGAGGGATTGGGGATGAGCTGGATCCCCCCCTTCACGCCGCCGGTGGTGGGAACGGCCTTGTACTTGCCGGCATTCTCGGGCTTGGCGATGGCAGCGGCGTAGTCGGTGACGATGGGGTGGGTTTCCCAGCCGCGGGTGTTGCCGAGGTTCCACCCCTTGTGGCACTCCATGCACATGGCGTCGGCCGTGTTGGCCATGCGCACCAGGGTGGGCCTTGTGTCGTCCAGGTGGGGCTCATGGCAGCGGCCGCAGGTGACCTTGCCGCTGGAAATGGCGTAACGGGATGAGTAGAGCGCCGTGGAAGGGGGGACCGCCCCGGCGGCGAGAACCTTGTCGGCAGTCGCGGCCCAGTAGTGGGAGACCTGCTGGGAGGGACTGAACCCGACCTTGGTCGCCGATTGGAGGGCGTCGCTGGCCGAGTTGGTTGTGAAGTGCCCCTTCGGGATCGCCTGACTGACGTTGTCAGAGAGCGTTTCGGGGAGGGGGTCCACCTTGTGACACCGCAGACAGACGTTGGTCGTGACGCTCCCCAGCGCCGCCAAGCTGACTCCCGACATGTGGCAGCGTTTGCAGTCGAAATAGTGAACCGCCCGGGCTTCGACACGGCATACGGCCGCCAAGACCAGCACACAAGTGAGCGCAGTAATAAGAGCACGGGTCCGCATCGACCGGCCTCCTCCTCGCTAAAGGAAAAAACCCTTTATTCGAATGTAGCTTGCTCCATAGGCAGAACCCCTGCTTTTGGTCGGCTCGCTGTGTGGGTGAAATCACTCCGGCCTCAGGGCCGGAGCACTACTTGGTGTGACAAGCGAAACAGAGGGCGCTTCCCCCGTTGGGCGTCACCAGGAAGGGGGTGTAGGCCACATTGAAATTCGTGTCTCCGGGAAGTCCCGAGTCGATGTAGTTGACGTGGGGGTCGTGGCAGGAGGAACACTCGACCCGCTTGTCCACGCCGAAGAAGCGGGCCCCGGCCGTTTCGGCGAGGGTCACGTCCTTGAGCTCGGCCGCATTCAGGGTCTGGACGGCCGTGTAGCTGAAGGAGACCGGATGATCATCCTGCAGGTCGGTGGAGACATCGACGGCGGTTCCGTCGGCGGCGAGGGAGGCCCCGATCTTGGCCGCCAGGATTGCCGGGTCGTTCGGGTCGTTGGCCGTCCCGAAGCTGAGCACGTTGACGGTGATGTCCGGAAAGATGCTCCCAATCGGCTTGGACCCCGTCCGGTTGCTGATGTTGAGGATCTGGTTGACCGCCACGCTGCCGTCGTGACAGCTCAGGCAGACCAGCGACTCGTTGGAGACCGGCCTATTGGCTGGAAAACCGGCGGCGGTCAGATTCGCACTGCTGTAGTTGGTATAAGTCGTGGTGGGATTGACCCTGTTCCAGAGCTGGGCCGCCTGACTGCCGCTGTGGGGGGTATGGCAGAAGATGCAGATCTCGTCTTCGTTGCCATGGGTGTACATGAAGAAAGCGGTGTTGGCCGAGAGGTTGTGGGGCGTATATTCCACCCCCTGGGGGCCGCGAGCGGCAGAAACGGCCGGCGGCATCAGCAGCAGAAGCACAGGCAAGAGGATCAGGATGGACATTTTTTTGTTCGTCATTTGTTTACCCCGCAGTTTTCCCGATGAGGTCATTTGTCATTTCATTACATCTGCCGGCAGAGCGCGGCCAACTCGCCGAGCTCCCGGGCCAGGTCGGCATCGATGCCCGCCTTCAACTGAAGAGCGGCAGCCTGGTCGGCAGCCGTGACGAAGCTGCCGGCGCGAAGCTGGGCGCCAAGCCCGACGACCATCTCCCCACCGGGGAGCGCGGTCATGGCCTCGAGTTTGTTCACAAGGGCCTCGCCGGCCTCCTTGGCCACGGTCTTGCCGAAGGAGTTCACCAGGGCGAGTTCGCCGGCGGCGTTGCCGATCAGCAGATCCTTCCCCTTCTTGCCGTCGAGATCGAGAGCAAAAAGGCGCAGGCCGTCCCCCAGAGCGAGGACAGTCTGGGGTGAATTCCCTTTTTTGCGAGACTCGCCGGCGCCGCCGGTCACGACGGCGGCCACAGCGTAGCTTCCGCCTTCAAGGGGGGCGCAGAGATAGATGGAGGCACCCGCGGCCACCAGGAGATCCCGGCTGCCGTCGCCGTCCCAGTCGGCGAAGAAGGGGGCCGCCGGTGCAGGGAAGGGAGCAGCAAAGAGGGCAACCGGGGCGGTCAGTTCGGGGGCACCTTCGCCCTTTGCGTTGATGTACTTGTAGACCTGGCCATCCCCGCCCCCGACCACGAGGTCTTTGTCGAGGTCTCCGTCGATATCGAACACCACGGGAACGGCTTGCCCCTTGGGGATGCCGACGACGGTCCCGCCGGCGAAAAGATCCTCTGCGGCCCCGAAGGCGGGGGCCGTTTCCGTACCGACGTTCCTGTAGAGCCGCACGGCCCCCCCCGGCTCTCCGGTCAGGAGATCTTTGCGGCCGTCGTTGTCCCAATCGGCCACGAAGAGGGACGAGCCTCCGGCCACGGTGAGGGCCAGCTTCCGGGCGGTGCCGAAGTCGCTCGCCGAACCGGCAGGCAACCCGGGGTAGAGGGTCAGGGCGCCGGCACCGTCGGCAATCAGCAGATCGGTCACCCCGTCGCTGTCGAAATCGACCGCCAGGGGAGCAACAGCGCCCGACGCGGAGAGTTTGCCGTCGGCCGTCGTCAGGGGCTTGGCTTTGAGATCGGCGGGCAGGATGGCGGGGACAAGGGCCGCCACCACCGAGGCCACGCTTCCGCGGGCCAGGGTCGCCTGGGCGACGAAGGGCTCGAAACCGCCCCGCTCGACCACCACCGAGCGGACGCCGGCGGGGAGGTCGCGCAGCTCGACGGGGGCGATGCCGACAAACTCGCCGGCGTAGGCATGGTTGCCCCCCAGGTAGACGCGGGCGTCGGGAACGTTGGCGGTCACCTTGAGCACGGTGCCGTCATAAACGAAGGAGCCGGCGGCGCTGGGAGCCGAAGTCAGCCCGGAGGCGTCCACGGCCCGGACCCGCCAGAAACAGGTGACGCCCGGCTCCAGTGCGGAGAAATCGGCCAACTCACCCACGCCCAGGGAGGTCCCCGAAGCGGGAGTCGCCATGCCTGGTGCGGTGAAGGCCGCGTCAACAGCCACCTCGACCAGGTAGCTGACCTGGTCGAAGGGATCGGGATCGCTTGAGGGGGTCCAGGAGAGAAGCCCCTCGCCGTCGCGCCCCTCGCCTTCCAGGGGGGAGAGCGGGGTGGGGACCGTGGGGGCCTCAGCAAGGGCGTTGACGTAGAAGGTCTGCTGGGCGGTCCAGCCGGAGGCATCCACCCCGTCGAAAGCCTGCACGGCCCAGCCGTAGCGGGCATTCTCCACCAGGGACTGGGCTACCTGGGCGCTGGAGAGATCCTTGCCCTGGGGAAGCCTGAGATACTCGGCCACCTGGGCGCCGTCCCGGAAGAGGCGAACGTCGTAGGTCAGAACATCCCCATCGGGGTCGACGGCGTTGGAGAACTCGAGAACGGGAGTCGGGGTGGCAACCATGCTGTCGGCCACGGGGCTGACGGGGGCCGGAAGGCCGGGCTTGACGTTGAGTTTGACGGGGTTGGTTCCGCCATCGATGCCGAAGATCTCCACCCGGCCGTCCTCGCAGGCCACGAAAAGCCGATTGGTGGAGGGATCGAAAACGGCGTCGTTGGGCCCGTTGAGCATCCCCACCTTGAACCCGGGGGAGCCGTAGCTGAGCAACTGGGTAAGGGTGGCGCCGACCCCGTAGACGTTCATCTTGGAGGCGAAGCTGTCGAAGACGTAGAAGCGGCCTGCCGGATCGAAGGTCAGGCCTGAGAAATAGGTGATCTTGGCGGTTCCGAAGGCCGTGGCCCCGTCAAAGGACTGCAGGTGGGAGCCCCCCAGGGTGAAGGCCTGGACCTTGGGGGCCGAGGTGGTCCCAACATAGTTGGAGTCGGCGACATAGACGCGGCCGGCGGCGGAATCGATGCCGATGGCGACCATCCCCCGAAACTTGCCGGGGGTGTCCCCCTTGCCGCCGAACTGGTAAACGTACCCCCCGGCGGGGTTGTAAACCTTGACCAGGAGGGTGCCGGCATCGGCGACGAAAATGAAGCCGTTGGCGTCCATGGCGATGTCGGCCACGTGCTGGAACTGACCCGGGGCGCCCCCCAGATACCCGATCAGGGAGCCGTCGGCGCCGCTGACCATGGCCACCGCGGTCTTGGCGGCCACGTAGAGGCGGGTGCCGTCGGGAGTCACCGCAAGACCGCTCCCCGAAAGGGGCACCTTGTCGAAGGTGGCCACCCGCTTGCCGTACTTGTCGAACTTGACCACCGAGCGCTTGTAGGGGTCGGCCACATAGAGGTGGCCTGCGGTGTCCATGCCGACGCGGGTGGAGGTGACCATCCCGTCCCGGATCTGCCCGAGGGAGGTGACCGCCGGGGCCGTGGCGGCCAGGGCGCTTCCCTGCGATATGACCGCCAGGATCGGCAGGAATGCCGCGAAAAGGCAGATTCTGGTAAATACCCGCTGCATAAAAACACCTCCTGAAAGGAAGGGAGTGTGCCCTGTTGAGGCCGGGGCGACCATGGGAGGCCTCCCGTGTTCTGCAAAACAGCTGCAATGTTGATACCAACCGTTTTCCCGATCGACGATCAGGTGAACCATCGACCCCGAACGTTTTAATCCAGCATCCACCCAATTTTGAGCCTCGGCAAAAACAAAACGGGCGAGACCCAGCAAGGCCTCGCCCGTCGATGTGTTCGGTCACTGGGGCGCAGGTTGCGCCTACTGCAAAAACCCGAACTTCTTCATCCGGTAGCGGAAAGCGTCGATCCCGAGGTTGAGCTTCTTGGCCGCCTTGGACTGGTTGCCGTTGCTGGTCTCCAGGGCCTGCCGGATCAGCTCCCGCTCCACATCCTCGATGTCGATCCCCTCGGGGGGGATCTGGAGACTCATGGGGCCTGCGCTCACGCCGCCGGCCTTGGAGACGATCTCCCGGGGGAGGTGTTCGAGCAGCAGCATCTCCTCGTTCTCCAGGATGATGGCCCGCTCGATGATGTTCTTGAGCTCCCGGATGTTCCCCGGCCAGTGGTACTCAAGGAGGAACTTCTCGGCCATCTTGGAGATCCCCTTGACGCTCTTGCCGAACTCCCGGTTGAAATGTTCGATGAAGTGGCGGGTCAGGGGGAGGATGTCCTCCTTGCGCTCCCGCAGGGGGGGCAGGAAGATGGGGATGACCTGGATGCGGTAATAGAGGTCGTTGCGGAAGGTCTTCTCCTCGATGGCCTTGAGCAGGTCCTTGTTGGTGGCGGAGACGATCCGCACATCGACGGAGATGTCCTTGGTGCCGCCGACCCGGCGGAAGG
>JBFHXN010000125.1:0-7170 GCA_041598955.1 Desulfuromonadales bacterium
CCAGATCGTTCTGGTCGGACAGCCCGAGCTGGGGCGGCTTCTCGGCCAGAAGGACCTGCGGCAGCTCCGGCAGAGGATCACGGTGCGCTACTGCCTGGGGACCATGGGGCGCCTCGATACGGCGACCTATGTGGGACATCGCCTCGAGGTGGCCGGAGCCGGAGCCCGGGTGCGCTTCACCCCTGCCGCCCTGCGTCGGATCCACCGCTTCGCCGGCGGGGTTCCCCGCCTGGTCAACGTGCTGTGCGACCGCGCCCTGCTGATCGCCTATACCCGGGAGGTCCGCCGTATCGACCGGGGCCTGGTCGGGGAGGCCATCTCGGAGCTGCGAAGGGACCGCAGCTGGCTGCAGCGAGGGGCTCTTTTCAGGGTTGCGGGATTTTTCGCCCTCGGGGTCCTTCTGGTCGGCCTCGGACTTTGGGGCGCCCGCTTTCTGGAGAAGGAAGAGGGTCATGTGGTCACGCCTCCTCCCGCCCCGGGGGGCTCTGCCGTTGCCCCTCTGCCCCCCCCTTCGGCAGGATCCGAGGATTCCACTGCCGCCCGTACCCTGGTCGGAGACCTTGCGGCCCTGCAGGAGGAGGAGAGCGCTTCCCTCGCCTTCAATCCCCTGGCCCGGGCCTGGGGTGTCCCCCCCCTTCGCGGCGCGGGGGAGGTCGCGCAGGCCGGCGGGCTGGGGAGCGCGGCGAGGAACCGGGCCCTGGAGATGGCCCGCTATCAGGGGGACCTCGCGGGGCTGATCGCCCTCGGCGTGCCTTCCCTCTTGGAGATCACCCTTCCCGGGATCCGTGGAAAGCGCTTTCTGGCTCTGACGGGGGCCGAAGGGGACCGGGTGAGGACCGAAGGCCTTCCCGGGGGGGCCGTCCTGCTTCGGGGGGAGGATCTGGAGTCGATCTGGTTCGGGCGGGCCTGGGTTCCCTGGAAGAATTTCGAGCGAATCCCTTTCCTCTCCGCTCCCGGACATCGGGGGGAGGGAGTCGAGGCCCTTCAGCAGCGGCTGCGGGCGGCGGGGTTTTTGCGGGCAGAGACGCAGAAGGGGGTCTTCGATCCTCCGACCGTTTCGGCCGTCACCGCCCTGCAGGCGGCCGGGGGGATCGCTCCCGACGGGAGGGTTGGGCCCCTGACCCTTCTGGTTCTTTACCGGTTCTCCGAGGCCGTGGCGGTTCCGGCCCTTGCCCCTCTGAAGTGAGGATCTGACATGAGCACCATCCTCAAAGCCCTCAAGAAACTTGAGGTCGAAAAAGCCTCCCGGGGCGAGCGCACCGGGGAGATCGCCTGGGACATCCTGCGCGGGGAGCCCCGTCGCCGGACGAATGTCCTCTGGCTGGGCGGCGGCTTGCTCGGTCTGGCCCTTCTGGGCGGGGGAGGGGTGGTTCTTTGGTGGGGGGGGGCGGAGAAGGTCTCCCAGGAAGTTGCGCAGACTTCTGTCCCGGCAACCCTCCTGCCGCCGGAGGCGGCGGTCGCCCGGGAGGTTCAAGCTCCCGCCCAAGTCCATCCCCCGGCGGTTGATTCCCCCTCTGTTTCGCCCCGGTCCCGCCCCGCCGAAGGGCAACCACCGGCGAGGGCTGCGGCGAAAGCCCCGAAACCCCTCCCCACGGCTCAACCTCAGACTCCGGCCGGCACCGTTTCTAGGCCGGTCCTCCATCTGACCGGCATCGCCTTCCAGGAGGAGAAGTCGGCCCGGCTGGCGGTGGTCAACGACCTTCCGGTTATGGTCGGCACGGTCATCGAGGGGGCCCTGGTCGAAGCGATCCACCCCGACCGCGTGGTCTTCTCATTCCGGGGGGAACGTTTTTCCGTCTCCCTCGGCGTCGCCTCGGGACAATAGGCCTTCTCCCCCCTTTTCAGTGCAGGGGGCCTTCCTCCACCCCCAGCAGCAGGTAGTCGGCCTCGGCTTCCGTGGCCGACCCCTGCTCCAGCCTCCCCCGCATCTCCGGCAGCAATACCCTCAGGGGAAAATCCCCCAGCTCCCGCACCTGGGCCGGCACCCCGTATTTCCAGGCATGGCCGGCTCCCACCAGCACCACCACCGTCATCTGCGGGTTATTTTCCAGAAACCGCACCAGGTTTCTCGCCATCACCTTGTCCCAGAGCAGCTGCGCCTCGCAGAAATTGCGGAAGGTCTTTTCCTTGTCCCCGTGCAGCCCGAGGGCCCTGCGGATAAAGGCCTCGTAGGCGGGATCGATCTCGCAGGTGAGACCTTCGAGTTCCCCCATCTGCCCGGGCTCCAGGGAGGAGAAACCGTTGCGGGCCACCTGCTGGATGAGCTCCCTGGGAAGATTGAGGCCGATCAGGGGGATTTTCTCCTGCCGGGCGTAGAGGAAGATGGGGCGGTAGAGGGGCCACATGCTCCAGTTGGCCTCGTAGTGGGGGAGGAACTCCTTTTCCGACAGTTTTCCCGCCACCCAGGAATCGAGGACCGCCTGACCGTCGCTGCGGAACATCTCCAGGCCGATGGCCACCGGACGCCCCGCTTCATGGAGGTTCCTGACGATTTGGAGCTGGGCCTGGTGATGGCCGGAACGGTCGTGAAGTTCTCCCATGAAGACCAGGCGGACCTCTCCAAGGTCCTCCAGGAGTTCCGCCAGGGAAATCACCCGATCGTCGGAGAGGCGCAGGGTGTGAGCTTGGGCGTGAGGGGAGAGAAGAGTCGTCCCGGCGATGACCAGAGAAAGGAAAAGGGAGATCGGGGAGGGAGTCTTCACGGGGCCTCCTTGGGCGGTTCGAAGATATGGCGGGTCGGCGAGACGGGCGGCGGCCAGGTGCCCTTGATCCGGTTCGCCCCTGCGGAAAAAGAGAGATAGCTGTATTTGCCGTAATGGGGGATTTTCCTGGCGGCGGGCTCTGCAGCCAAGGGGGAGAGGGGAAAAAAGAGGGCCGCAGATCGGGCCTGGCCCCAAGGGTGAAGGAGGGTGACGAAGAGAGCGTCGGTGGCCGAACCGAAGGTGAGCCCCGAGAGGATGAAGGCATCCGTCTCGACCCCGACCCCGGGAGGAAGGAGAGGGCGCAGGGGCTGGCGCCTCGGCCAGCCGAGGTAGAGCAGATCGTGTCCCGAGAGGGCGGAGGTATCCGCTTCGCCCTCTTTCAGCAAGGGCGCCTTGTCCTGCCCCAGCCCCGAGAGGAGCAGCCGGGCGGTCGGGAGGGCTTCGGGGGGAAAGTCCTCCGCCACAAGGGCGACCAGGGTCGAGGAGCCCCGGAGGGAGTTGACGGTGGTGGGGACCTCCGACGGGTCGAGACGCCGGAAGATGTCGATCCGGGGATCGACGACCAGCTCCCGTGGCGGCTCGGCGGAAGCCAGGAGAAATGGGGTCCGGGCCCCCTTGACCGGAAGGCTGATTTCGGTGATTTCTCCTCCGGTTCCGGTCAGGGCCAGGGGAAGGGTCAGGTCATAGAGAGGGGTCTCCTGCTCGAGGATTCCGGTCACCTCCCATCCCCCGTCCGTGGCCTTTGCGCTGACCTCTTTGAGGGTCATCCGGGGAGCGCCGGGCCGGCGGAGCCACTGGGCGAACCAGGGGGCCAGGTCCCGTCCCGAGGCCCGGCTGAAGGTCTCGGCGATGTCGGACCAGGAGGTGGCGCGTCCCATCCTCTCCTGTGCGAGCTGTCTCAGGGCTTCCCAGAAGGCATCCTCCCCGATCAGGCGGCGGGTCATATGGAAGACCATGGCCCCCTTGCCGTACCCCACGGCCTGCTCGGCGGCGCTGCGTCGGTGGCGGAAGGCCGAGAGGGGAAAGTCGACCTTCGGTTTGACGAGGGTTGCGTAATCCCGCAGGATTTTCTGGCGGTACTCCTCCCCCTCGGCCTCTCCGGCGAGCTCCCGGAAGAGGTGGTCGGCGACGTAGGTGGTCAGCCCCTCGGACCAGTTTCCCGTGCCGGAGGCGACGGGGACCCCCGTCCCCCACCAGCTGTGGGCGATTTCGTGCCCCAGGCTCGTCTCCACGATGAAGGGGAGGCGCACCACGGAGCTGCCCAGAAGGGTCCAGGAGGGATAGCCGTAGCCCGTGGGAAAGAAATTCTCCACCACGGCGAATTTTTCGAAGGGGTAGGGGCCGAAGAGTTTCTGGTAGCTGGCGAGATAATCGCGGCAGCGATTGAGGTAGCTTTCGGCCAGGGGAGCGTTGGCCTCGTAGAAATAGGTGAAAACGGGGATCGATCCGGCCCTTGCCTCCCGGACCTGGTAGGGGCCCGCCGAGAGGGCGATGGCGGGAAGGGGGCGCTCCGTCTCCCAGAGCACGAAGGACCACCCCGGAGCGGCCTCCCCGCTCTCCACCCTCCGGCCGCTGCTCACCCCCAGCCAACCCGAGGGGGTTTCGACACGGAGGCGGAACCTGGAGGCGGAAACGGGGAGTTCGGGGTACCATCCGGCGCCGGCACCCAGGAAGGCCCCCTGGGGGGTGATGGCGGCATCGACCCCGAAGGAAGGGTCCTCGTGGCGGACCGGATCCTGGGGGACCGGGTCGTCGAGCTTTCCCTCGTAGGAGATGATGAGTTCCCGCGGACCCCCGGAGGCCTGTCCGGGAAGGAGGATCTCCAGGCGCCGGTCGGTGCGCCGATAGGGGAGTTTCTTCCCCGCCAGGGCGACCTGCCGGACCTGGAGAGAGGGGGCCAGGTGCAGGGTGAGCTGCCCGGCGACCCCCTCGGGGAGGCGAAGGCGATCCTCCCCCTCCAGGGTGGCCCGGGCGGGATCGATGCGGATCCGCAGATCGTGGACCGGGACTGCATCCGCCCGCGCCGGAGGGGGGTGCACGAACAGAAGCCCCAGGGCGAGGAGAAGGAGTCCTGAAAAAGGCAAGGAGTTCATGCCTTTCATTCTAACCGGAGGTTCCCTCCGGGGCCAGGGCCGCCTGGATTTGGTTCAGGCTACGGATTGACCTGCTGCCGCAGGTGGCCGAACCGCTGCTCCATCCCTGTGAGGATCTCCTGCCGGGTGGCGCCGAGCTCAGACCAGAGAAAGGCGAGCATCGCCTGGCCGTAGCAGATGTTGCATCCCGCGGCGTGATCGTCGAATTTCCCGCCCGGTTTTCCCTTTTTCAGGAAGCAGTGAAGCAGATCCTTGTGCCCCATGGCATCGCAGAAGCAGTAGCAGGGGATGGGGCTCTGCTGCCCTGGCGCTTCCACGCCGGAGAGGATCCCGGGCTCCTTGACCGCGATCATGTAGCCCGTCTCCACCGACTCGCTGGTAAAGACATACTTGGGAAAGCGGTAGCTTTCCCAGTCTTCGGAAGGGTATTTCGCTTCCAGGCTCTCTCGGGCTTCCGCCGTGAGAGCTTCCATGGAGAGAGCGGCGATGCGCTCGAAATTCCGCTGGGCATCTGCATCGAGTGCCCTTGCAGAAGGAGCGGGAAGGAGCAGGAACAGAAAGAAAAGCAGAAGCAGGGGGTGACGAAAGGGTTTCATCACTGAAGTCTCCTTGCGTTAGAGGATCAGAAGGGGAGCCGAAGTTCCCAGTTGGGGCCCCGCATCCACTGCCCGACCAGGATGAGGAGAAGCTGGGAGAGCAGAAGCAGAAGGAACAGGAGGTCAGCCATGCGTCGACCCCGGGCGAACCAGAGTCCCCCCGGGTCTCCGGAGCGGACGAGCAGGGGGGCGAGGGCGAGAAGCAGCAGCAGGCCCAGGGGGAGGATGACTCCTCCGAAGAGGGCCGAGTGGCTGACCAGCTCCTGGAAACCGACGAAGTACCAGGGGGCTTTGGCCGGGTTGGGGGGATGGCCGGGGTCGGCCCGCTCGTGAATGGGGGCGTCGATGAGCAGGGCGAGACCGATGATAATCGCCAGGGTGAGAAGGGCGACCCCTCCCTCGGCCCTGTAGAGCCAGGGAGCAGAGGGGATGCGCCGGGGAGGCTCCGCCGGGGGCAGGGCGAGCCCTCCGTCCCGGCGAATGCGCCAGAGGTGGAGAGCCGTCAGGACCAGAAGGGCCAAGGGGGCGACACCCGCATGCAGGGCGAAGGAGCGCAGCAGGGTTTCCGGCCCGATCTCCTCGCCACCCAGGAGAAAACTTTTCAGCGCTGGTCCGGCCAGGGGGAGGTAGGCGGCCAGGGATGCCCCGACCTTGATCGCCCAGTAGGAAATCTGGTCCCAGGGGAGAAGGTAGCCGGTGAAATTGGCCAGGAGAATGGCCAGGAGAAGACAAAGGCCGTAGAGCCAGTTGAGACGTCTTCCCCGGTAGCTCCCCGTGAGAAAAACCCGCGTCAGATGCAGGACGGCCAGAATGAGCAGGGCGTTGGCGGAGAGGAAGTGGAGGTTGCGCACCAGACCTCCGAAATGGAGCGTGGTGCTGATGTGGAGAATCCTCTCGTAGGCCGCGCCCTGATCGGGGTCGTAATAGAGAAAAAGGGTGAGCCCCGTGAGAAAAAGGAGACCCAGGCAGGTCAGGCAGGCGATGCCGAGGCCCAGGGTGGTCGAGGGGTCGAGAACCCTGCGGTCGACCTGGTGAGGATGCAGATGGTGGAAGAAATTCCTCGTTTTCGCCATGCTCAGTTCCCCTCCTGTTCTTGCCCGGACGCCGTGACCCAATGGGGCCTTTCGAGCTTTTTCCCCATGTGAACCCAGAGACGGCCCTGTCTCACCAGCACGGGGTGCCAGGGGAGGGGGGCGGAAGCGGGCCCCGAATAGAGCTCCCCGAGGGGGCCGAACTCGCTTCCGTGGCAGGGGCAGAAAAAGCCCTGGTCGAGAGCGTTGACCAGACACCCCAAGTGGGTGCATTCGAGGCTCAGGGCCGCCAGGCGTCCGGAGCGACGCACCACGGCCACCCGCTGGGACGGGAAGGGGACGGCCCCTTCGGCCCGGAAATGACCCAGAGGGGCGAGATCGGTCCAGTGGGCGGCTGAGAAACGCCCTGCAGCCGTCCAGACCTCGAGGAAGATTCCTCCCATCGCCGCCGCGGCCGTGCCGAGGGTGGTCGTCAGAAAGCCCCGGAAAAGCCATTCCCGGCGGGTCATGGCGCACCTCCCTCTTCCCCGGTGGTTCCCGACATCGAGCGAACTCCGCCCACCAGGCCCCAGAGGTCGCCCGGGGAGAGGGTCTCCCGGAAGGCTGGCATGGCTGTGCCGGGGACGCCGTCGGCGACGGCCCTGGCGAGGTCGTCGTCTCCCCGGGCGGCAAAATAGGGAGCGTTGCCCAGGTTGCGGGGACGGGGCAGGTGCTTCGCGGCCTCTTCCCCCCGCCCCGTTCCGGCCCG
>JBFHXN010000126.1:0-7102 GCA_041598955.1 Desulfuromonadales bacterium
AGCACCTGGGAAATCTTCAAGGCCCACCGGGGGCTCCACCGGGTGGCCGGGGAGTGCGGCGTTCATCTTCGTCTCTTCCACGGCCGGGGCGGGACCGTGGGGCGCGGCGGGGGGCCGACCCACCGGGCCATCGTCGCACAGCCGCCGGGAGCCTTTTCCGGGGACTTCAAGCTGACCGAGCAGGGAGAGGTGATCAACTTCAAATACTCCGACCCCGATCTGGCCCGGCGCAACCTCGAGCTCATGGTGGCCGCCTCCCTGGAGGCCCTGGCTTCTCCCGCTTCGGGGACCAAGGTCCGGCAGGAATGGGAGGAGGCCCTGGAGGAGATGTCGGCGGCGGCCTTCGCCTTCTACCGGGAGCGGATCGCGGACAATCCCGACATCCTTCCCTATTTCGAGCAGGCGACCCCGGTGCTCGAGTTCGAGCTGGCCAAGATCGGCTCCCGACCCGCCAGACGCCGGGAGAGCCGTGGCCTGGAGGATCTGCGGGCCATTCCCTGGGGCTTCGGCTGGATGCAGAGCCGGCACGTCATCCCCGGCTGGTTCGGTGTCGGGCACGCCTTTGCCCGGTTCGCCGCCCGCGGAGAGGCGCAGCGCAACCTGCTGCGGGAGATGATGGCCGAGTTCCCCTTTTTCGCCGATCTGGTCGGCAACGTCGAACTGGCCCTGACCAAGGTCGACCTCCCCCTGGCCCGGCTCTATGCCGGACTGGTTCCCGATTCGGCGCTGCGGGAGAGGGTTTTTGGCCTGGTGGTGGAGGAGTACCGGCAGACCCGCCGGATGATCCTCGAGGTGACGGGGCAGAGCAGGCTGCTCGAGGCCAATCCTGGCCTCGCCCAGTCGCTGAGGCTGCGCAAGCCTTACGTCGACCCGATGAGCCTGATCCAGATCGAGCTTCTGAGGCGAAAGCGTGGGGGGGGGGAGGAGGACGGGGAGCTCGACTACGTGCTGGCGGCCACCATCAACGGCATTGCCGCGGGGTTGCGCAACACGGGCTGAGGCAGGAAGGGGAAAAGGGTCGTCCTAGCCGGCCGGGCTTGCGGAGGGGGCCAGGGCCCCCAGGCCGCCAGAGAGACAGCGGGCGAGGTCGGATTCGGGGAGGGGACGGGCGAAGTAGTAGCCCTGCATCTCAGTGCACCGGCGGGCGTGGAGGAAATCCATCTGCTCGCGGGTTTCCACCCCTTCGGCGATGACTTCCTTTCCGAGGCTGCGGGCGATGGCGATGACCGCCTCGACGATGGCGGCGTCATCCGGGTCGGCCGAGATGTCGCGAACGAAGGACTGGTCGATCTTGATTCGATCGATGGGGAAGTGCTTGAGGTAGTTGAGGGAAGAGTAGCCGGTGCCGAAGTCGTCGATGGCCAGCTGCACGCCGAGCTCCTTGAGGGCGCACAGGGTCTGGCGGGCATTCTCGGCGTTCTCCATGAGGATGCTTTCGGTCAGTTCCAGCTCCAGGTATTCAGGGCTCAGGCCGGTGCGCTCCAGGACCTCCGCCACCTCCCGGGCCAGGTTGGGGCGGGCGAACTGGCGGCCCGAGATGTTGACCACCATCCTCACCGGCGGAAGCCCCTGGTTTTGCCATTGGCGGTTGCGGCTGCAGGCCTCCTGCAGGACCCAGGCGCCGATGGGCCCGATCAGCCCTGTTTCCTCGGCCAGGGGGATGAACCGTCCCGGGGAAACCATGCCGATGTCCGGTTGCTGCCAGCGCAGCAGGGCCTCGGCCCCGATGATCCGCCCGCTCAGCGCGTCGACCTGCGGCTGGTAGTGGAGGAAGAGCTCCTCCCGCTCCAGGGCCCGGCGCAGCTTGGTCTCCAGCACCAGCCTCTCCACCGCCCGCTTGTTCATCTCCCTTGAAAAGAACTGGTAGTTGTCCCGCCCCCGCTCCTTGGCGGCGTGCAGCGCCGTCTCGGCGTTCTTGAGCAAGGTGCCCGCTTCCTCGCCGTCTTGAGGGAAAAGGGCGATGCCGATACTCGCCGTGCCGAAGATTTCTTCTCCGTCGAGGAGGAAGGGAGCGGAGAGGTTGGTCAGGATTTTCTGGGCGATGCGACTGACCACTTCCCCCTGGATGAGGGCGTTGAGAACGATGGCGAACTCGTCACCCCCCAGGCGTGCCACCGTGTCCGAGCGGCGCACCGAGCCTGTCAGGCGATCGGCGACGGTCTTCAGGAAGCGGTCCCCCAGGCTGTGACCGAGGGTCTCGTTGATCCCCTTGAAGCGGTCGAGGTCGAGAACCAGGACCGCCACCTGCCTCTGGTCGCGGCGGCCCTGCTCGAGGAACTGGGACAAGCGGTCGGCAAGCAGGGTGCGGTTGGGCAGCGCCGTGAGGGGGTCGAAATAGGCCAGCTGCTCGATGCGCGCCTCGCTCGCCTTGCGCTCGGTGATATCCTCCACCACCTCGATGAACCCCCCCACTCCCCCTCCCGGGTGGATGACGGGGAAAGCCTTGACCAGGGCGGGGAACGTGGTGCCGTCGTCCCGAACCCCTTGGGTTTCCGCGAAGGTCGGCTCTCCGCTCTCCATGGCGCGGGTGCCCGGGCAATGCTCGCAGACAGCGCCCACCTTCTGGAATTCCTCGTAGCAGAGTCGGGAGACGAGATCCCGCGAAGGCTTTTTGAAGAGCCGGCCCATGGCGCCGTTGGCCATGAGGATGCGCCGGTCGGTCCCGATCAGGGTAATCCCCAGGTCGACGTTTTCCACCAGCAGGCGATAACGCTCCTGGGTTTCCCGCAGGGCTCCTTCGGCCAGGGCTCGATCGGCGGCCTCCCTCAGGAGCGTTTCGTTGCGAGCCGAGAGCTGGGCGGTCTTGGATCGGACCTGGGTGCGCAGGATAAGGGTCACCCCCAGGGAAACCAGGAGGACACCCAACCCCGAGACGGTCATCCATTTCACCCAATCCGGCAGCGATCGGCCTTCACCCCCGTCCAGGTATTGCTCCATGGCCCGGTAATAGTAGGAGTCGGGATCGGCCTTGAGCACAGCCAGGTGCCGGTCGACGACGGCTGCCAGCGCCTCCTTCCCCCGGGCGAAGGCGAAGCGGACCTCCACGGGGTTGAGGATGATGCTGGTGCGGCGGAGGTCGTGATTCTTCTCCTGCGCCAGGCCGTAGAGCCGGTTGACAAGCCCGGCGTCGACCTCTCTGCCGTGGACCATGGCCAATAGCGTTTCGTAGTCGTCGGCCTGGACAAGGGTGGCGTCGATTTGCAGCCCCGCCAGGGTCTGCAGGAAGTTTTCGGCAAAGATGTCGCCGCGGAGGACCGCGACGGTCCTGGAGTGCAGGGAGCTGAGGGTGTCGACGTTCGACCCGCGGGGAACATAAACCTGCCCCCAGTTGCTGATGATTGTGGCTTCGCTGAAGAGGATCTCCCGGGCCCTTTCGGGGGAGAAGGCGACGGCGATCAGAGCGTCGATCTCCCCCCGCTTGAGGCTGGTCAGGCACTCCTCCCAGCTTCCCGCGACGTAGTCGAGTTCCAACCCCTCCTGTTGGGCCACGTACTCCATCAGATCCACGCCGAGACCGCGGTTTTCCATCCCTTGGGCCGTCGAGACCAGGGGCGGATTCTCGTAGACCCCGACCCGGATGACGGCACCCGAAACCTTCTGGGGGGCAGCCAGACAGAGCAAGAGCAAGGGAAAGAGGGGCAAAAGTCGGCGCATGGGCCTCGACAATGGAGATGGGGAGGTGCTTTTTTGGTGGCCGGCCTTCGGCCACCACCATGGGAGAAGAACCCTTCCCTTTAATGCAACTTGAGTGCCGTAACCAACAAATAGGGATTAAAGTATTTGAAGGGGGTGGGGAAGGCGGGCTGGCCCGGAAAGGCTCCGGAGGAGGCTGTGTGTGCGAGTCAATGGAAAGATGCCTCCCGTGCCGGGACCTTGACGACAGCGTCGGAATATTGACCCTCTCCGGGAAGGTTCGGGATTCCTCAGCCGGGGCGCCTTTCCACCCGGCGGCCCTGGCAGGGACTTCGACCGGAGCGGCACCGGACTTGCATCTTCGAATTCCCGTGAGACTATCGGAAAAGGGTTCGAGGGAGGGGGATGATCATGTCGACAGGCGTTCTTGAGCGGGATCTCGACCGGCGCCACCGGGAGCTGTCGACCCTGGTGGAGATCGGAAAGGCCCTGACCTCGACTCTCGACCTGCAGGAGATCCTCGACCGGATCATGGAGAAGGTCAGCCTGCTTCTCCAGTCCCAGGCCTGGTCGCTGCTCCTGGTCGACGAGGGGAGCGGAGACCTCACCTTCGCCATCGCCGTCTCCCCCGTCGGGGGGCGGCTCAAAGGAATGACCCTGAAGAAGGGGGAGGGGATCGCGGGATGGGTGGCGCAGCACGGGGAGCCTCTTCTCATCCCCGACGTGCGGGAGGACCCCCGGTTCGCCCGCAAGGTCGACGAGAAGGTCTCCTTCGAAACCCGCTCCATCGTCTGCGTGCCGGTGCGGAGCAGGGAAAGGGTCCTGGGGGTCATCCAGCTCGTCAATACCCTCCACCAGGGGGCCTTTGCCCAGGAGGACCTGGCGATCCTCCAGACGGTGGCGGACTTTGTCGCCATTGCCATCGAGAACGCTCGCAACTTCGACAGGGTGCGGGAGCTGACCGTCACCGACGATCTCACCGGGCTTTTCAATTCGAGGCATTTCTCCGAGATTCTCGATTACGAGTTCGAGAGGGCCCGCCGCTACATGACCGACCTTTCACTGATCTTCATCGACCTCGACCGCTTCAAGGGAGTCAACGACAACCATGGGCACCTGGTCGGGAGCCGGCTGCTCTCGGAGATCGGCACGCTGATCAAGTCCCGTATCCGCCGGGTCGACATGGGGATCCGTTATGGCGGCGACGAGTTTGTCATCCTCGCCCCGGCCACCGACAAGAAGGGAGGGATCACCCTCGCCGAGAAGCTTCGCAAGGCCATAAGGGATTATCCTTTTCTTGCAGACGACGGCACCCGCATCCACCTGACGGCCAGCTTCGGGGTCGCATCCTTCCCTGAGGATGCCCGGAGCCAGGCCGACCTGATCCGAAAGGCCGATGTGGCGATGTATGAGGCGAAGGGGATGAGCCGCGATGCCGTGGCGGCGGCCTGAGCCGCGCGAGGTTCTGCTCGGAGGGGAAAGGTGGGCCGGGTGAAAATGATTTAAAAAAGGCAGCTCCTCAGCGGGGCTGCCTTTTCTTTTCGGACCTATAACAAAAAAAGCTTTTAACGCAAAGGCGCCGAGAAGCCAAGAAAGACGCAAAGTAGAGAGCGAAACCCTTCTGGAGTTCCTTTGCGCCTTGATCCGAATCTTTGCGACTTTGCGTTGAGGTGACCTGCTTTTAGGTTATAGAACCGTTTTTTTCTGTAGCCGAAGGGGCAAAACGGGTGGAGCTGCGGCCAAAACCCTACTTTTCCAGGACTTCCCTGAGGAAGGAGATCATCTCCGCCTCGATGAACTCCCGGGTCAGCTCATCGAGGGGGTGGTGACCGCGGGAGCCGATGGTGCCTGCCCGCCCGGGCAGCCGCGTGCTGGCCTGGATGCGCACGGTGCGCTCCTGTTTGGAGGCGAGAAAGGCGATGAAGGGGTAGTTGGAGTGGCCGCGGGCGCTCTCCTTGCCGCGGATGAAGATGTTCATGCCGATCTTGGCATCGCGGCTGGTGGAGCCGCCGTGGACGTAGTAGTCCTCCTCCTCGATTCGGCAGTTGTGCCCCCGCTCCGTCAGGACCCGGGCGAATTCTTCCAGGCAGGGGCGGATGACCTCCCGGCGCAGGCGGGAGAATTCACGGATGAAGTGGGTTTTCTCCTGCTGGATCTCCTCCAGGCGAGCCAATTCGGCCTGTTGACGCTCTTCCCAGAGGTTGAGAACCGAGTCGAGATCGCTTCGAAGGGCTTCTTTCATCTCCTTCTCCTTGGCCCCCGTCCTTGGGGCAGAGAGAATCGGGTTGATTCACCATGAGCCTGAGGAAAGGGGCAAGAATACCCCATGCCCTGCCGGATGTCCATCCCTGTGGGGAGTCAGCGGGGAGCGTCGGGGGGAAGGTCGAGCAGGCCGGAGACGGTGACCAGCTCGAAGCCGCGGGAGCGCAGGTCGTCGATGATGCCGGGAAGGGCCTCGGCGCTGTGCCAGCCGCGGCCGTTGGCGTGCAGAATGATGATGGAGCCGTTGCGGGTACCGGCCGCCACCGCCCTGCGGATGGCGGCCGCGCTCACCTTGGGATCGGGGTCTCCGGTCACCACGTCCCACTGAATGGTGGTGAACCCCAGAGAGGCGATGACGGCCAGGGTGCGCTCGTCATGCCAGCCGTAGGGTAGCCGGAAGAGGCGGTTGCTCCTGCCGGTGGCCGCCTCGAGAAGCTGCTGGGTCTTTTCGATCTCGGCGACCAGGGCGCCCTCGTCCAGGGTTCGCAGATCAGGGTGGCTCCAGGAGTGATTTCCGAGCTCGAACAGGGGGATCGCCGCCAGCCGGGCGGTCTCTCCGGGATGGGTACGTATCCAGTCTCCCCCCAGAAAGAAGGTCGCTTGGGCCCCTTTTCGGACGAGGATGTCGACGATGGTTTCGTCGAAGCCCGATTGCCGGCCGGGAATCTGGCAGAGGTCGAAGGTGAGGGCCACCCGCGGCCGATCGGGGTTGCCCCGGGAGACCAGGAGCGGCCCGGGAGCCGGGGAGCCGGACCGCTTCCCTTCAGGGTGAGCCGCCAAGGTCGGGAGGGGCTGGACCAGGAGTGGCAGCAGGGCGAAGAGGAGGGTTTTTCGCATGGACGGATCCTTCTGACCGGGGGCTGGAGAGAACGGGCCCCACTATGCCCGAAGATCTCCCCCTCTGGCAAGATGGGATGGGGGGAAACAGGCATGACATGGGCGGACATAAAGAATTAGATTGTTTGTATTCTGAATTGCGGGTGGTATGTTTTCGGTTCGAGCAGGTCGTAAATCGCCAGGGGGAGGGGAGACGTGAATCTCTGCGAGCGGCTGGAAAGCTGCGGGTTCTTTCAGACGTATGGACGCCAGGAGGGTTCCTCCTGGCGCTGCTTCGTCGCCTGCTATTGCATGGGCCCCCTGGTGGATCGCTGCGCCCGGAGGGTCCTCGGGCTGCGTCACGGCGTCGAGCCTGCGCCCGAAATCATGC
>JBFHXN010000127.1:0-7013 GCA_041598955.1 Desulfuromonadales bacterium
ACCACGGCCACCCGCTGGGACGGGAAGGGGACGGCCCCTTCGGCCCGGAAATGACCCAGAGGGGCGAGATCGGACCAGTGGGCGGCTGAGAAACGCCCTGCAGCCGTCCAGACCTCGAGGAAGATTCCTCCCATCGCCGCCGCGGCCGTGCCGAGGGTGGTCGTCAGAAAGCCCCGGAAAAGCCATTCCCGGCGCGTCATGGCGCACCTCCCTCTTCCCCGGTGGTTCCCGACATCGAGCGAACCCCGTCCACCAGGCCCCAGAGGTCGCCCGGGGAGAGAATCTCCCGGAAGGCCGGCATGGCTGTGCCGGGGACGCCGTCGGCGACGGCTCTGGCGAGGTCATCGTCTCCCCGGGCGGCAAAATAGGGAGCGTTGCCAAGGTTGCGGGGTCGGGTCAGGTGCTTCGCGGCCTCTTCCCCCCGCCCCGTTCCGGCCCGACCGTGGCAGCGGCTGCAGCGCTCAATGAAGAGCTTTGCGATCCGGTTCGGAGGAGGCAGGGTCGCTGGGCGCACCGGAAGGGGTTCCAGGGCCGCTTTGTCTGCACGGGTGGTTCCGACGAAGGCGGCAAAGACCAGATCCAGAACCATCTCCCTTTCCTTTTGGGAGAGGAGGTTTCCATAGGGGGGCATGGAGGTGCCCGAAACACCTTTTTCGAGACCGGCCCTCAGCCGTTCGTCGGGCGCCCTCCTGAAAAAGTCGACATTTCCGGTGAAGGGGCGGGGAAAGACCGCCAGATTGGGGGCGATGGGTCCATGGCCATCGCCCGCGGCGGCGTGGCAGCGCTGACAAAGGGCCATGTAGAGGTCCTTGGCGGGTTCGGGGGTGGTCCCGTGAACTCCGTGGGTTTGGACCGGACCAACCGCTTCGCGGGCGAGAAGTTCGAGCAGGCTCCGCCGCTCTTCCGCTTTCATGGGCAGGGGGGGCATGATGGCGCCGGGGATCAGGCGCGCGGGGTTCTCGAGGAAGGTCTCAATGTACTCCGCCGGCCGCTGGGCTCCGATGTAGCTGAGATCGGGGGCGATGCGTCCATCCTCCTCCCCGAAAAGGTGGCAGGCGAGGCATCGGACTCGGGCCAGGAGGTCCGCTCCCTGCTCTTCGTCCCGAGGAGCTGTTGGGAAGGGGATCTCGGGCAGGGGAACCTGACCGGCACGGACCTGCATGGGGGTGGCATGGAAGGGATCCTCCACCCGGCTCTTGAGGAAATAGGCCAGCCCGGTCACCTCCCCCCGGGAGAGGGGAAAGCGGGGCATGATGGAGTTGGGCGGATCCTTTCGGGGATCCCGGATCGCCTCGACGATCCGATCGAGGCCCCTCTTCGATCCCAGGGCGCTCAGGTCGGGGCCGAAACGTCCCCCCTGGTCGAGCCCGTCGATGTGATGACAGCCGTCACAGGCCTTCTCCCGGAAAAGGAGGTATCCCCGCCAGGCCTTCTCCGCCCCTGGCAAGGAGGAAACCCGATGGCACCGGAAGCACGAACCCTGCAGATCCTTCCCTTTGAGGACCTGCCGGGCCCCGAACCCTGGCAGACCGTGGGAGATTCGTTCATCGAGGGCCATCCCCTCGCCGAGATGGCACCCGGTGCATCCGAGGGATTCGATGGAGTGGGGGGCGATGTCGGGATGGGGGGGATTCTCAGGACTCACGCGTCCTCCCGCGACATGGCAGGAGGTGCAGTGCTCGCGCACCGGTTGCCCTCCCAGATTGACGGTGATGTCGGCGACGGGACCCCCGTGGTGATCCGGCGCCTTCTTCCACCCGGTCCAGAGGGCGGCTAGTGTCGTCAGGCAGAGCGCCACCGAGGCGACGAGCAGGAAAGGGGTGATCCAGCGGGGAGGGGTGGTCTCGGGAACGGTCATGTCGGCATCCGATTGGGGGGAAGATCAATGACCCGTTACATTCTCACGAATCATGCCATTTCGCCGTTGGCTCAAACAGGGACGTGAACCAGGATAGCAAAAACCCTGGAACTGACCAGGCACAGGGAGTTTTCCACTGCAGGATCAGGTGCTTGGACCCCGAGCCGGTTGCATCAGCCCGTGGTTTGAAAAATGCCCGAGCTGGATCGATGACTCTATGAATTAGTGGAATGATTGAGGAAAATTCTCCTACGGGGTGTGGAATATTCAACGATCGATTGGCCGTCGGAATGAGCGGATAAGTGCAACCTAGCGAAAACAGATGATATCTTCAACCGGGCACGTTTCATGAAAAGAGAGGGCAGCGGATCTAAAAGCCTTGCCCGCGGGAATGCGATAGCTATAATTGCGGCACTTCCATGCATTCCAGGAGTCGACTGATGCGTAACGCCTACCTTTATGTTCTCGCCCTGGTCCTGGCTGCGGTTTTCGGCGGAGGGGCCGTGGCGGAGGGACTGCAACCGAGCGAAGGAGGGGAGCCTCCTGAGCTCTCCGCCTTCGTGGAGCGGGCCCTGACCGAGAATCCCGAACTGCGGGCCTCCGAGGCGCGCTGGCAGGCCTTCGTCGGTCGGGCGAGGGCCGCCGGGAAACTCGATGATCCCATGCTCATGCTGCGTCTCCAGAACGCCATGGTCAAAGACCCCCTCGCCTTCGACCAGGACCCCATGACCTCCAAGGCGATCGGGATCAGCCAAATGGTCCCCTTCTACGGCAAGCGGGCCCTCGCCCGGGAGGCGGCGGAATTCGAGGCCGAGGCGGCCCGCTTCTCCCACGAGGAGCGCCGGATCGAGCTTCGGAAGATGGTCAAGGAGACCTGGTACCGGCTCTACTTCGTCGATCGCTCCCGGGAGGTCGTCGAGCGCAACATCGCCCTTCTCGACAGCCTCACCCGGTTCACCGAAACCATGTACGGCACAGGCGGGGGGCTCCAGCAGGACGTGCTCAAGGCCCAGCTCGAGCGCTCCCGGATGGAGGATATGCGCATCGGGCTTGTGCAGCAGCGCCGCAGCCTCGAGGCCCTTTTCAATACCCTTCTCTTTCGTCCCGCGGGCACCCCCCTGCCCGGGATCGCCGAGGCCAGGATCGGTCCCCTGGAGCTCTCCGCCGAGGAGCTGACCGCCGCCGCCGAGGAGCACCGCCCCCTGCTCAAATCCCTGCAGGCCCTTGCGGAGAAGGCCAAAACGGGCAAGCGGATCGCCGGGAGGGAATACTACCCCGACTTCACCCTTTCCCTTGAATACATGCAGCGGGAACCGGCCATGGGAGGGGAGGGGGACGACATGTACACCGCCGGGGTGACCTTCAACCTTCCCATCCAGAGGGAGCGCCGCCACGCCATGGTCGCCGAGGCCGAGGCCGAAATCCGCATGGCCGCCGCCGAGCTCGACATGCTGCGCAACGAGATCCGCCGGGAGGTCGCCGACGGGTTGGCCCGGCTCGAGAGCAGCCGCCGCCTGGCCGAGCTCTACCGGACGGGCATCCTCCCCCAGGCCGAACAGTCCTACGGGGCATCCCTCTCCGCCTACCGGGTCGGGAAGGTCGATTTCATGAACGTGCTCGAAAGCCAGATGGCCCTCTTCAATGTCGAGAGGGAATACTTCGACGCCGTGGCCGAGCACCAGATGCGCCTGGCCCAGCTCGAGGCCGTGGTCGGTAGGCCCCTCTCCGCGTCGGCGCCCTGACGGCTTCCCCCTTGGACCTCCTTCACTTCCAGATCGATATGAGGAACAGAGCATGAAACTCTCCGGAACCACCAAGACAATCCTGATCATCGCCGGTCTTCTCGCCGCACTGGCGGCCGGCTACCTGGCAGGGGGGCATCGCCACGGGGCCCCGGGCGAGGGGGGCGCGGCGGCCGACGCCAAGGTGCAGTACACCTGCGGCATGCACCCCTTCGTCATCCAGGACGAGCCGGGGATCTGCCCCATCTGCAACATGGAGCTCACCCCCCTCAAGGCCGGCACGGGCGGGCAGGGGGCCGCCGGCGAGCGCAAGGTGAAGCACTGGGCCTCTCCCATGGACCCGACCTACGTGCGGGACGAACCGGGGCAGGACTACATGGGGCATGACCTGGTGGCGGTCTACGAGGACGGGGGATCGGGGAGCGAGATCGTCATCGATCCCGTGGTGGTCCAGAACATGGGGATCCGCACGACCGCCGTCGAGCGCCGCGACCTGCGCCGCACGGTGCGCACCGTGGGGCTCGTGACCTACGCCGAGCCGCTGCAGCATTCGGTCAACAGCAAGATCGACGGCTGGATCGAGCGGCTCTACGTCGACCAGACGGGGCAGATGGTGAAAAAGGGAGCGCCCCTTTTGGAGATCTATAGCCCCGAGCTCGTCTCGGCCCAGCAGGAGTACCTGCTCGCCCGCGATCACAGCCGGGCCACGGCGGGAAGCGAATTCCCCCAGATCGCCGAAGGGGGGCGTCGCCTGCTCGAGGCGGCCCGCACCCGCCTCAAGTACTGGGACGTGAGCGACCGGCAGATCGCCGAGCTGGAGGCCAGCGGAGAGGTCCGCAAGACTCTCGTCCTCTACAGCCCCTTCGCCGGTGTGGTGACCATGAAGAAGGCCCTCTCGGGGATGCGGGTCATGGCCGGGGAGGAGCTGCTCCAGGTCTCCGACATCTCCCGGGTCTGGGTCAACGCAGACCTCTACGAGTACGAGCTTCCCTGGGTGAAGGCGGGGCAGTCCGCCGAGGTGGAGATCCCCTTCGGGGTCGGCAGGACCCTCCGGGGAAAGATCACCTATCTCTACCCCTACGTGGAGAAGGAGACCCGCACCGTCAAGGCCCGCCTTGAATTCGCCAACCCGGGCCTGGCCCTTCGCCCCGACATGTACGCCAACGTCCTCATCCGGGGGGAGGAGGAAAAGGGGGCCCTGAGCGTCCCCGTCGAGGCCGTGCTCAACTCCGGCACCCGGCAGACCGTCTTCGTCGTCCTGGGGGAGGGACGGTTCGAGCCCCGCATGGTGCAGACGGGGCTGCAGGACGACGAGGGGAACCTGCAGATACTCCTGGGGCTGCGGGAGGGCGAGCAGGTGGTGACCTCCGCCCAGTTCATGCTCGACTCGGAGAGCAAGCTGCGGGAGGCGATCCAGAAGATGAGGCAGCCCAAGCGTGACGCCCCGGCCACCCCCGCCTCCGGCGAGGAATCCCTGGAGGATCTCTTCGGAGAACCGACGCAGAAACAGGCCGATCTGGAAGCGCTCTTCAAGTAGTTTCCAGGGAAAATTTCTCGACTCCTAATCATCTTTCTTCAACTTCTGGCCACGGGAAGCCGATCCCATGCTTGAAAAAATCATCGAATGGTCGGGGCGCAACAAGTTCATGGTCGTGCTGGCGACGGTCATCTTTCTCGTCGGCGGCATCTACGCCATGCGCAACATCGCCATCGACGCCATCCCCGATCTCTCCGACGTGCAGGTCATCATCTTCACCGACTACCCGGGGCAGGCGCCCCAGGTCGTGGAGGACCAGGTCACCTATCCCCTGACCACCCAGATGCTCTCGGTCCCCGGGGCCAAGGTGGTGAGGGGCTTCTCCTTCTTCGGCTACTCCTTCGTCTACATCATTTTCGAGGACGGCACCGACATCTACTGGGCCCGCTCCCGGGTCCTGGAATACCTCAACTACGTCTCCAGCCGCCTCCCCGCCGGGGTCACCCCGACCCTGGGGCCCGACGCGACGGGGGTCGGATGGGTCTTCCAGTATGTGCTGGAGAGCGACCGCCACAATCTCCAGGAGCTCCGTTCCATCCAGGACTGGTACCTGCGCTACGAGTTGGCCGCCCTGGAGGGGGTGTCCGAAGTGGCGAGCCTCGGCGGCTTCGTCAAGCAGTATCAGGTGGCCGTCGACCCCAACCGGCTCATCGCCTACGGCATGCCGATCACCGACGTGATGATGGCGATCGAGCGGGCCAACCTCGACGTGGGGGGGGGCGCCATCGAGATGGGGGAGACGGAGTTCATGGTCCGCAGCCGCGGCTACATCCGTTCCATCGAGGATCTGAAGAATATCGTCGTCATGTCCACCCGGGAGGGAACCCCCGTCCTGGTCAAGGATCTGGCGGAGGTGCGCATCGGGCCCGAGATGCGCCGGGGGGTGGCCGAACTCGACGGGGAGGGGGAGACCGTCGGGGGGATCGTCGTCATGCGCTTCGGCGAAAACGCGCTGACCACCATCGACCGGGTCAAGGCCAAGCTCGAGGCGCTCAAGCCGGGGCTTCCCGAAGGGGTGACGATCAAGACCGTCTACGACCGCTCCGGCCTCATCCAGCGCGCCGTCTCCAATCTCAAGGAGAAGCTCATCGAGGAGTGCCTGGTGGTCGGGCTGGTCATCATCCTCTTCCTGCTCCACATCCCCAGCGCCATGGTCGTCATCGTCGCCCTCCCCGTGGCGATCCTGATGGCCTTCATCATCATGTACGGCCAGGGGATCAACGCCAACATCATGAGCCTGGGGGGGATCGCCATCGCCATCGGCACCATGGTCGACTCGGCGATCATCATGGTGGAGAACGCCCACAAGCACCTGGAGAGGGAAGGGGGGGAGAAGAGCCGCACCGATGCCATCCTGGAGGCGGCCAAGGAGGTCGGCCCCACCATCTTCTTCGCCCTGCTGGTGATCACCGTCTCCTTCGCCCCCGTCTTCACCCTGCAGGAGCAGGCCGGCCGCATGTTCAAGCCCCTGGCCTTCACCAAGACCTACGCCATGGCCACCGCGGCCTTTCTCTCCGTCACCCTGGTGCCGGTGCTGATGGTCTGGTTCATCCGGGGGAAGATCAAGCCCGAGCATGCCAACCCCCTCAACCGCTTCCTGATCCGCCTCTACCACCCCATGGTCGACTTCGTCCTGCGGTGGCGAAAGACCACCCTGGTCGTCGCCCTGCTGGCCGTGCTCTCCATCGCCTGGCCCCTCTGGCTCGCGCCGCGTCCCCTGGGGACCGAGTTCATGCCCCCTCTCTACGAGGGGGATCTGCTCTACATGCCGACCACCCTGCCGTGGATCTCGGTGACCAAGGCCCGGGAGCTCCTTCAGCAGACCGACCGGATCATCCGCCGCTTCCCCGAGGTGGAGACGGTCTTCGGGAAAATC
>JBFHXN010000128.1:0-6927 GCA_041598955.1 Desulfuromonadales bacterium
GTATTCCTTCGGGAATCGGATACACCTCAGAAAAATGGCTCCGTGGAACATTCAACATCGTGGAACATTATTTCCCAGCCCCCCTTCTCTCGGACCCGTGATTTGTTGAATGAATCGCACGAAAAAAACCCGGGTTGCCCCGGGCTCCGATGGTTGACAAACTGATTATTGAGGCTGCTCAAAAACCTCCAGATGCAAGGCGCCCGCAGATCGAGGAGTGAGGCGTAGCGAAAGCTACGTCGCAGCGACGAGCTCAAGGGGAACGAAGCAGATGGGGGTTTTTCAGCAGCCTGAGCCCGGGTTGAACCGGGCGGCGGCCCTTGCTCACCGCTCCTCTTCCATCGCTCCCACCTCGGCCACCCAGGGCTCATGGCGTTTGCCGACCTGCAGGAGCACCGTGTACCGCGGCGTCGGAAGCACTCCCGTTCCGTAATAGCGATAACGGGGGGAGATGCGGGGGCCCGAAACGTTCTCCTGCGGGAGCTGGGCGGCCAGGGGAAGGGGAAGATGGAGATGGTCGACGAGGATCTCCTCGATGGTGCCGTGGAGGACTGGGCGGTCCCGTCTGCCGGTGGCGGGGTCGAGCTCCCAGTCGTAGCCGAGACGGACCAGGGCCGGAAGGATGAGGCAGCGGCCCCGGTCGGGCCAGGCCCGGCGCAGGGCGGCCGGATCGCCCCCCACATCGACGGGGAAGAGCCGGGAGTCGGCCTGAAGAATCCCCCGCAGCCTGGCACGGGCCTGATCGATCTCTTCCCTGGTCATTCGTCCCCGGGCAAACTCGGCTTCCTCCTCGGCCAGCCTCTTCTTCTGACCGTCCCGGTATCTCTCCCAGGCCGCCCCTCCGTATTCGAGGACGACAAAGGCCTTTCGGGGGAGCTGCCGGCGGTAGTAGTCGTAGATCAGGTCACCCCCGGGGGGCTTGCTGGTATCGAATCCCAGGGCGGCGGCCTTCCCGGCGTCGAACCACTCATAGGTGCTCTCCCCCCGGTTCCAGTCGAGTTGAAGAGCGACCCCGGTGTTCTCTTCTCTCCCGAAGTCCCTGAAGGCGAGGGGCGCCTCTCTCTCGGTGAGAAGCAAAGTGGCCTCCGGCTGCCCCGAGCGGTTGTAGGAGACCCCGGCGAGGACCAGGGCATTGACGGCCAGGAGCAGGCCGAGGGCGGCAAGAAGAGCGTTGCGGCTCATGGCTGCACCTCCGGAGTCATGGAGCGCAGGCGCTTGAGGAGCAGGAGCAGCCCGACGGCGACGGCGCCCAGCAGGAGGAAGAAGAGATACTTGGGCAGCCAGTCCCACCACCAGTCGAAGAATTTGGTGTAGAGAAAGAGGACGAAGAAGGTCGCCCCCAGGTTGGTCACTCCGGGCCAGTGGCGCCGGATTCCGGCCCAGATCGCAAGGGCGGCGAGGGAGAATCCGGCGATCTGGTAAAGAACTTCGATGACGGAGGACGGGAGGGGAAGGTAGCTGATGCGGCCGTAATTGGAGAGGATGAGGATGGCGATGAAGATGGCGAGCCCGCCGTAAACCCGGTAGATCCCCGCAAAACCGGGATGGCTCCGGTGCGGC
Organism: Desulfuromonadales bacterium; assembly: GCA_041598955.1. Lineage (GTDB taxonomy): Bacteria > Desulfobacterota > Desulfuromonadia > Desulfuromonadales > JBFHXN01 > JBFHXN01. Next base: position 1,561 of record JBFHXN010000128.1, read on the forward strand.
ACGAGGGGAACGAGGGCCAGAAGGGCGCCGGCGACGATGAAATTCTCCGGCCTCTCCCCGAAGGAGAGCCAGTAGCAGCCGCTCCAGGTGCCGACGGTGGCGGCGAGGTAGCCCATGAGGGAGGTCATCCCCGCCACCAGCATCAGGCGAAGCCCGCAGCCGTAGGCGAGCAGGAGGGCAAAGGCGCCCCAGGCGAGAAAGGCCTTCTGGCTCGGGGTGATGCCGAAAATGACCCCCAGCAGGGAGAGGTTGAGCACGAAACAGGTCAGGGCGACCAGCGCGGCCAGGGAGGCGAAGTAGAGTGTCTTCTCCCGACGGGCGAGCCATCCCGTGAGCAGTGTGGCGAGCAGGGGCGCGACGACGAGAATGGCCACCTGGGCCGATGTCCCCAGAAGCCCCCAGAAGCGGTAAAAGAAAAAGAAAACCGCCGCCGACAGGGCCAGGGCCCCCATCAGGGAGACCAGGCGCATCCCCCAGGAGAGCTGCTTCTGGGAGCCGGTGGTGTCGACGTCGAAGGCGGCCGAGAGCTGCCGCAGGGTCTTCTCATGGAAGGCGTCGATCCGCTCGCGCTCCCCGGCGGGCAGGGTGAGCCCCCCCTCCCTTTCCAGAGCGATCAGCTCTTCCCGGAAGGCGCGAATCCGGTCTGCCCGCGCCTGGGCCTCTTCCCTCGGCATGACCTTACCTCCCCGTTGAGGGGCGACCCCTGAGGGGCGCCGAACCGCACCAGTATAGGGGGGCTCCCTCCGACGGTCAATCGGGACCTCCCTCCGTCGTATTAAATTGGTGCTTGCAACGGAAGGGACAATTGCCTAAGATACAACAACTTGCGGTAACCCTTCGAACTCACCCCAACATGTTGTGTATTCTTGGGAGGCCCTCATGACCAAATGCAAAGAATTCGGCAAGGCCTACTCCGGCAACTGCGAAATGTGCCTGAGCAAGTCCCGGAAATTGAAGGGCTGATCCGCTCCCGCTCCCCCCTCCCAGAAACTCCCTCTGCAAACCCGCCGCTGTCCGGCTCCCCCTCAGGTCTTACGCGCCCCGCCCCTTGCCTCACCGACCCAAAAAAATCCCCCGTACCCAAGGGAACGGGGGCCATCGCAGCAGCAGACAAGATGACGGAACTGTTATCGGACTCCCTGAGTCGAGACTTGGGTCAGATCTCGAACTCGGAACGGAAGAGCCCCAGGTCGTACATGGCGACCAGCAGGGAGACCCCTACCGAAACACCTATGGTTTCGAGCTTGCCGGCCTCCGGCAAGGCGACCAGAAAGACGAAGGCCGTGACCACCGAAAGGAGGGTCATGGTCAGCACGAAACGACAGAGTCTGGCGGCAACCGAAATTTCCCCTTTCATGGCTTTCTCCTTCCGGCCGCCTCCCTGGCGGCCCTTTCCCGCCAACACACAGGCTGCCGACGTCAAAAACCGGCAGCCCGACCGGGCATCAGGCGACAAGATTTGACGCCAGCCGGCTGATCGGCGACCAGAGGAACACCACCGCGGTAATGGAGAGCGAAACGCCCAGCGCCGCGCAAAATCCCACCAGAGCGTAGGCCAGGAAGCCTTCGAGCATTCGATCGGCTCTTTTCATGGGGCACCTCCGCGAAAGATGAACCCTTGTCAATTGGCCTTTGTTAATTTGTTTATTGTAATCCTACAGCAGGAACCGTGCCAGTGCAAGGGGTTCAACGGAAAGTGCGGTGGGGAAAAGGGCGAGGGGAGGACATAACGGGGAAGGGTCAGTGATAACGACCGGCGCCGACCAGGCGACTGCTCCAGTAGGAGCTCCCCAGGCTGGCGTAGGAGACCCCCTTTCCACTGCTGGGGGCATGAATGAAGAGGTCTCCCGAGACGTAGATGCCGACATGGGAGATCCGGCTTCGGCCGATGCGGAAAAAGACCAGGTCCCCCGGCTCGAGGCGTTCGAGAGAAACGGGGCGGGCCCCCCGGTAGAGCGCATCGGCGGTGCGGGGGACCTCCAGACCGAGCTGCCGGTGGGCAAACTGGACCAGGCCGCTGCAATCGAAGCCGGCCGGGGTGCGCCCTCCATAGGCGTAAGGGGCCCCCATCTGGGAGAGAGCCGCCTCGACCAGGCGTCCACCGCTTCCGGCAACCTGGGGGGCGATAAGGGACTCCACCGTCACCCCGCCGCCATCCTTGCCTCCGGGCTCCGGCGCGGACATGCCCCAGGGAGGAGGTCCCGCCGGGGCAGGGGTCACCCTGGTCGCGCAGCCCGCAAGAAGGCCGGAGAGGCACAGCACCATCAGGCAGAGGATCAATCGAGGATCTCGCAACATGTTCCCTTCCCGGGCAGGTCGATGAGCCACCGGGGATCTGTCTAGCAAGGGGCATTCCAACCCGGTTCGTCATTCTCCCTTTCCATGGCTGGGGTTTCTTCTGCTACTATGGACCGATGCCTCCCCTTCCCTTCGGACATGACGATTCCCCTCGGGAGCCGAACCCCTCCCCGTCCCGCCCCTCCCCCCTCGGGACGCCGAGGCAGAACCTGATCGCCCTCCTGGCCGTGGCCATTCTCATCGGGGCCGTCACCGGAGCCCTGGCGGTGGCCTTCCGCTTCCTGCTCCAGGATGCCACCCGCCTCATCTGGGGAAACGCCGACGACCTTATCGGGACCGCCGCCGCCCTCCCCTGGTACCTTGTCTGCGCCATCCCCATCGCCGGCGGTCTTCTGGTGGGGCCCCTGGTGACCTTCTTCGCCCCGGAGACCCGGGGGGCCGGGGTCCCCGAGGTGATCGAAGCGGTCGTGGCCAAGGAAGGAAAGATCCGCCACCGGACGACCTTCTTCAAGCTCCTCTCGACCGTCATCTCCATCGGGACCGGCGCCTCCGTGGGCCGCGAAGGTCCCATCGTGCACATGGGCGCCTCCGTCGGTTCCTCCATTGCCCAGGTGGCCCGGCTGGCGGCCGAATGGCGCCGCGTCTTCCTGGCCTGCGGAGCGGCGGCCGGCATCGCCGCCACCTTCAACGCTCCCATGGCCGGCATGCTCTTCGCCGCCGAGATCATCCTGGTCGATTTTCAGATCAGCTACCTGAGCCATATCGCCGTCTCGGCGGTCACCGCCACCGTCATCTCCCACCACTTCCTGGGAAGCCTCCCGACCTTCGCGGTCCCCTCCTTCCAGCTGGTGAGCTACTGGGAGATCCCCCTCTACCTGCTCCTGGGGCTTCTGGCCGGCCTCCTCTCCACCCTCTTCATCCGCAGCGTCTCCCTGGTCGAGACGGCCTTCGAACGAAGCGGCACCCCCCCCTGGCTCCGTCCCGCGGTGGGAGGAGTCCTCATCGGCCTGATGGCCGTCGCTTTCCCCCAGGTGCTCGGCGTCGGATACCAGTCGATCAATCTGGTGCTGGCCGGGGAGATCGCCCTGGGGCTCATGGCCGCTGTGATCCTGGTCAAGCTCCTGGCGACGGCCTGCTCCGTGGGAGCCGGTTTCTCCGGCGGGATCTTCGCCCCCTCGCTGGTTATGGGCGCCCTGCTCGGCGGGCTCTTCGGAACCCTGGCCCATCTCCTTTTCCCAGAAGCGACGGCCGCCTACCCCGTCTACGGCCTCGTCGGCATGGGGGCCGTGGTGGCCGGCACCACCCTGGCGCCCATCACCGCCATCTTCACCATTTTCGAACTGACCTACAACTTCGACATCATCCTCCCCCTGATGACCAGCTGCATCGCGAGCCTGGTGGTGGTCCAGAAGCTCCACGGCTTCTCCATCTACGAAACCAAGCTGCTGCGCCGGGGGATCCGAATCGTGCGGGGGCACGACGTCAACCTGCTGCGGTCGATGAGGGTGGGGGACTACATGGAAAGGGAGTTCGAGAGCCTGCGGGAGGAGACGGGGCTGGGGGAGATGATCGAGCGGGCCCAGGAGAGCCACTACCCGCATTTTCTGGTCTTCAACCGCCGGGAGGAACTCGTCGGCATCCTCTCCATGCGGGATCTGAAGACCTTCCTGGCCGAGATGGGGGATCTCATCCCCCTGGTGGTCGCCTCGGACATCATGACCCGGAAGGTCATCTGCCTCACCCCCTTGGATCATTTCGAAACCGCCTTCGAGGTCTTCGAAGGAAAACAGATATCGACCCTGCCGGTGGTCGACCCGGCCGACCGTCGAAAGGTTCTCGGCATCCTCAAGAAAAGCAACCTGCTGCTCGCCTACAACCAGAGGATCCTCAAGCGGGACCTCTTCCACGACCCCGGACGCTGATCCAAGGGGGAGAAGAACCGCGCACCCGTCAAATTTTTGAAATTTCCGGGCCTTCCCCCTCCTCGCCTTGCGTCAAATCCTTGACCTTGTAGCGCCCGTTCACCCGGTAGACGAAGGCGAGGATTTCCGCCACGGCCTGGTAGAGCTCCCCGGGGATCTCCTTGCCCACGGGAACCCTGGAGAGGAGCTCCAGAAAGTCCCGGTCCTCCACGACCTGGACCCCGGCCCGCCGGGCCGTCTCCAGGATCCGGGCCGCCACCTCTCCCCGCCCGCTGGCCACCACCTTCGGCGCCGAGCCGGAACGGCCGTCGTAAAGAAGAGCGACGGCCCTCTCGATTCCCTCCTCCCTGTTCATCGCCTAGACCCTCGCATCGAGCACCCCGTTTCCCTCGGGCAGCACCCTCCGGAGAAGAGCCCTGTCCGGCGCCTCGGCACCGGCCGAAACGGCCAGACCCTGCAGCGGAAGGGCCGTGACAGACTCGGCCAGCTCTTCCCGGAACGACTGGACGAAGGAGGCCTTTTCCTCACTCTGGCAGGCCAGCCGGAGATAGAGACCCTCCGCCTCGGAGAGCAGATCGACCCGAAGATCTCCCAGCCCCTCCAGACAGAGGTGAAGGGTGAGGCGAAAGGGACCCTCCTCTTCCCCGTCCGGGCCGGAGCGCCGCCTCTCCGCGATCAGATACCCCTGCTCCAGAAAGGGGAGGGGAAGGGGAAGGAGCCATCCCCCCTGCTCGGCCAGGCGAAGGCTGCACATCTGGTGCAGCTCCAGGGCCTGAAGCCAGGAGCGCACCCCCTCCAGGGCCTCCGGGGACCCGTCGGCAAGGGATGGCAGAAGCGCCAGAAGTGCCCCCTTGAGCCCCGAGGTCGCGCCTTGCGAATCCCCCGCGGCCAGGGCGCGCTCCAGACCCAGCCCGAGGTGGCGGGCCAGTTCCTTCAGGGGCGTCCCCTCAAAGAACTTGCCCCCTTGAGGGTCGAGCCCCTGCAGAAGAGTCTCAACCAGGGTTCTGGCCTCCGGGCCACCCCCGGCCGGTCGGGGCAGGATATCCAGCAGGGCGGCCAGGGATCTGGGCTCACCGAGGAGATGAATGGCATGCCCGAGGCGCTCCAGAAGCAGATTCTCCACCACCCGCAACTCCACCTGGGGAGA
>JBFHXN010000129.1:0-6907 GCA_041598955.1 Desulfuromonadales bacterium
AGGGGAGCGGGGTTCTGCCCACCCTGACGACGGTCTGCAAGATGGTGCTCCGAAAGATCCGGACCACCCAGGGTTTCGGGGCGGAGGAGGAGGCCCCGGGCAAGGAGATGGGGGCGTCCTACCGCGCCCTGCGCAAGGGGGCCGACCGGATGGATCCTTCGGCCCGATCCCAGCCTCCGGCATCCCCCTCTCCGGTCGCCCCGCCCCCCCAGGCCCCTAGGCCTGCCTCGGTTCCGGCTCGACCGACCCCGCCTCCCGTCTCTTCTCCTGCGCCACCCCGGCCCCGGCCGATGGCCCCCCTCCCGGATGCCTCCCCCTTGGTCGTGGAGAGCTGCGGCGCCGGGCGGGTCCAGGGAGACACGGAAATGGTCGTTCCCCTCACCCTGCGCAAGGAGGGTCAGCTCTGCCTGGCCGATCTTCACCTGCGCCTGATGCTTGATCAGGGGCGCCTGCTCGCCCTGGTGACCAAGATCGAGGAGCGCAAGTGAGCGGGTCAAGGGGAGGGAAGATCGTGGCTGTCTGCACCAGCCCAGGCAAGGGGGAGCGCAAGAAGGATGTCGGCCAGGGGCGGCTGGTGGAGAATTTCGGCCTGGAGGGGGACGGTCACGGAGGCGACTGGCATCGGCAGGTCAGTCTGCTCGCCAGCGAGAGTATCGCCAAGATGCAGGCAGCCGGGCTCGACGTCGGGCCGGGGGATTTTGCGGAAAACCTCACCACCGAGGGGCTCGAACTCTGCACCCTGCCCATCGGGACGCGGCTTCGGGTGGGGCCTGATGAGGCCCTTCTGGAAATCACCCAGATCGGGAAGGTCTGTCACGAACGCTGCGCCATCTACTTTCAGGCCGGCGACTGCGTCATGCCCCGGGAGGGGATATTCGCGGTGGTCCTCAAGGGAGGGCGGGTCGCCCACGGAGATCCCGTCGAGGTGATGCCGTGAAGCAACCGGGGGGATTCGCCATCGGAGTGCTCACCCTCTCCGACAAGGGGGCAAGGGGGGAGCGGGAAGACGGGAGCGGCCGCCTCATCCGGGAGATGGTGGCCCCTCTGGGGAGTGTGGCTCTCTACCGGGTGATCCCCGATGAGGAAGAGCAGATTGTCGCGGCCCTGGTCGAGTGGGTGGACAGGGAGTCCCTCGATCTCATCCTGACGACGGGCGGGACCGGCCTCTCCCCCCGAGACGTGACCCCGGAGGCCACGGCCAGGGTCATCGACCGCAACGTACCCGGCATCGCAGAGGCGATGCGGGCGGCGAGCCTGGCCAAGACCCCCTTCGGCATGCTCTCCCGGGGGCTCGCCGGCATTCGCCGCTCCACTCTCATCGTCAACCTGCCGGGGAGTCCCAAGGCCGTTCGAGAGAATCTCGAGGTCCTTCTCCCCGTGTTGGAACACGCCTTGCAGAAACTCCAGGGAGATCCTCGGGACTGCGCGTCCTGAGACCACCGGGAGGCTCTCCCGCCTCAATAACTTTCCACACCCCAGCCAGAATTGTCACCCGGCGGTTGGCAGGTGACCGGGGGCGCATCCCCCGACCTCCTGGGTCAGTGTGCCAGCATTCCGGCCAGAACGGCGGTCAAAATTCCGGCGCAGAGGGAGAGACTCCCTTTGAGGCCGCGGGCCCGGTGGGATTCGGGGATGAGGTCCGAGGCTCCGATGTAGATGAAGGAGCCGGTCGCCAGGGCGAGCAGAGCCCCCAGCACCTCCGGTGCCAGACCCCCGATCAGGGCGAAGGTCAGCAGGGCTCCGGCCGGAGTCGCCAGCGCCACCGTGAGGGTCAGGGTCGCGGCCCGACTCCGCTGGTAGCCGTAGTGGAGCAGGATCGAGATCATGGCGATCCCCTCGGGGACCTCGTGGGCGATGACCCCCATGGCCGCCAGAAACCCCAGATCGGCATCGACCTCGAACCCGGTTCCGATGATCATGCCGTCGATCAGGGAGTGAAGGGTCATCCCGAAGAAGGCCACCATCCCCAGGGGATGAGGATCGGCGCAGCATTCGTCGTGGCTGGAGGGGATCTCCAGGGTGGTGTGGTGGAGTTCCTCGTGGCTGGCGTGGAAAAAGAGGTGATGCTCCAGGAAGTAGAAGCCGAGAAAGGCCACCAGCAGGTAGGCCATGGCTCCCTGGGTGAGTTCCTGGGCTTCGGGCAGAATGTGGAGAAAACCCACGGCCAGCAGAACCCCGGCCGAGTAGGAGACGAGGTTGGCCGAGTTGCGGCGGCTCCAGGTTTCCAGGTGCAGCACCATGTACATGCCGAGAAAGGTGGCCAGGCCGGCCAGGCCGCTGTAAAGGGCTACGTTCCACCACGGGTTGGTCATCGATCTCTCCCGGTCGGTCAGGGGGGGGAAGGGGCGATCATCGGTCGATCACAGGCGAACGCACAGGTGATAGCATACCGGCAAAAAAATATAAAGGGCCAAGCCGCTTGGCCCAGAGGAGTGAAAATCTGATGACGGAGCGCAAGAAGGTCCTGCTGGTCGATGATGTGGAACTTTTTCTGGAGCTGCAGAAGACTTTTTTCCGGCGGGAGAGCTTCGAGCTTCTGGTGGCCCGCAACGGCCGGGAGGCCTACGAGACCATCGAGCGGCAACGGCCCGACCTGGTTTTCATGGATCTCTACATGCCCGAGATGGCTGGCGACGAGTGCTGCCGCAAGGTCAAAAACCATCCGGAGCTGCGCTCCACCCCCATCGTCATGGTGACCCACGGGGGGCGTCAGGAGGAGCTGGCCCGCTGCCGGGATGCCGGCTGCGACGCAGTGGTCTTGAAGCCGTTCAACCGGCACCAGTTCCTGGAGACTGCGCGTAACTTCCTCGACATCGTCGACCGGATGGCCCCCCGCATCGGGGCCCGGCTGCGCATCCGCTACGGAGGGAGCGAGCAGAGGGTTCTCACCGACTACTCCGTCAATCTGAGCACCGGCGGCGTCTTCATCGAATCGAACAAGCTGCTCAACATCGACACCCCCCTCGACCTCGAGTTCGAAATCCCCGGACGCTCCGAACCGATCCGCTGCCAGGGCCGAGTGGCCTGGACCAACCATCCCGACCGGCTTCAGAAACCCAACCTTCCAGCCGGCATGGGGATCCAGTTCACCGACCTCAAGATGGAGAACCTCGAGTCGCTGAGGGAGTACATCAAAAAGGAGCTCCTCTCCCCCACCTGGTGATCGCCTTCCCCCCCGGACATCCCTTTTGCGGCCCGCTACTGCTGTGGCGGGCCGTTCTGGTATAATTTTCAGCAGAACGGCCGCTGCCGGCTGGGGTGAGAGGGCTCCTTCCGGGCAAAGGGCAGTCCAGGCCGAAAGGGAGGCTCCCATGACCGACCGACGCTGTTCCAAGTGCTCCATGCTCTACCCCGAGGAGGAACTTCTGATCGCCGAGGATACGGGGGACTATGTCTGCCCCGAGTGCTCGGGCCTGCTGGAAGGGGAGGCGATCGGCTGCCGGTACGACGAGGAAGGGTGACGGCCCCTCGCCCCGTTCAGAAGCGCGGCGAGTCTCAGGATGTCTGCGGCGGGCTCACCGGCCCGCCGCCTGATTTGTGGCCACCTGGCTGAAATAGAGGGGAGTTTTCATGGAATCCGAGAGGAAGGTCAAGGGCGGGCCCGGCCGCTGGCTGGTCAACAACATCAAGAACAAGATGGCCGCGGGGCTTCTGGTCATGATCCCCCTGGGGATCACCATATTCATCCTGCGCTTCCTCTTCGACCTGGCCGACGGTGTCCTGGCCCCCTATATCAAGAAGACGGCCAGCTTCTTTCTCGGGGAGGACAGCTACATTCCAGGGCTGGGGATGATCGCTGGGATTCTGGTGATCTACGTCGCCGGGATCGTGGCGACCAATGTCTTCGGCCGGCGGATGGTCGACTTCTGGGACGGGGTTCTCTCCCGCATCCCCGTCGTGAAGTCGATCTATACCTCATCCAAGCAGATCATCAACGTCTTTTCCAAGGGAGGGCGCGACGCCTTCCGCCGGGCGGTCTACGTGGAGTTCCCCCGGGAGGGGTGTTTCTCCATCGCCTTCATCACCAACAACGTGCGGGCCGAGTCGGGCAAGCGTTATTACACCGTTTTTGTTCCCACCTCCCCCAATCCCACCTCCGGATATGTTCTCCTCCTCCAGGAGGACAAGGTCTACCCCGCCGCCTTCGGTGTGGAGGAGGCGATGAAGATCATCATGTCGGGGGGAATGGTTGTCCCCGAGGTGATCATTTCCGAAAAACTCCAGTAATTACAGACATCCATGGCCTGAAGGTCGGGTGGGAGGGCGCGTCCACACCGATTGTGGATAGGCTTGTGGAAAAGCGCCCGGGACAATTTTAAGGGGGCGATACCCGCAAGGGATTTAGCTCTTTGCCTAAAAAACCGTCAGGCGGGTTGGGCATCTGCATCCTCCTGGATTGGCATCTTTCCGCCTCTGGACGGGCCCTCGCCGCTCCTGTCCGGGACATAGCCTGGGGGGGCTGAGCGGGCTGTAATTATAAGGATTTTTGAATTGACTCCCCCCCGTCGGCATGTTAACAGAAAGTCTTCGGAAAACAGGTGGTTGGTTAGCCGGAACAAGGGTTTGGCCGAGGCAAATTCAGTCTGACTAAAAATATCAGGAGGAGTCGAGGGATGGCAGAGGCGCTGCATTTGACGGTTGGCGGTTTACTCGAGGAGACGGCCCGCAGGTTCCCCAAAAACGATGCCCTGGTCTACCCCGACCTGGGGCTGCGCTACAGCTACAGGGAATTTAACGCCCTCTGCGACCGGGTGGCCAAGGGGCTGCTGAAGCTCGGTATCAAAAAGGGGGATCATGTCGCCATCTGGGCGACCAACGTTCCCGAATGGGTGGTGCTCCAGTTCGCCACCGCCAAGATCGGCGCGGTGCTGGTGACCATCAACACCAACTACAAGAGCGCCGAGCTGGACTACGTGCTCAACCAGTCCGACTCCACCACCCTCTTTCTGGTCCAGGGGTTCAAGGACACCGACTATGTCGAGACCTGCTACGAGGTGGTCCCCGAGCTGAGGAAGGCCCGCCCTGGGGCCCTGGCCTGCGAGAAACTCCCCTTTCTGAAGAATGTGGTCTTCATCGGCGGGGAGGCCCCCGCGGGGATGCTCCCCTTCGCCGAGATCGAAAAACTCGGGGCAGAGGTGAGCGACGGGGAGCTGGCGAAGGTCAAGACGACCCTCGATGAACACGAGGTCATCAACATGCAGTACACCTCGGGAACCACCGGATTTCCCAAGGGGGTCATGCTCACCCATCACAACATCGTCAACAACGGCTACAACATCGGCCGCTGCATGAAGTTCACCGAGAAGGACCGGCTCTGCATCCCCGTCCCCTTCTTTCACTGCTTCGGCTGCGTGCTCGGAGTGCTGGCCTGCGTCACCCACGGCGCCGCCATGGTGCCCGTGGAGACCTTCAACCCCGAAGCGGTGCTCAGGACCATCGAGGCGGAGAAGTGCACCGCGGTGCATGGGGTGCCGACCATGTTCATCGCCGAACTGGAGCACCCCAACTTCCGCAAGTACGATCTCAGCAGCCTGCGCACGGGGATCATGGCCGGTTCCCCCTGCCCCACGGAGGTGATGAAGCGGGTCATCCGCGACATGCACGCCAGCGAGATCACCATCGCCTACGGCCAGACCGAATCCTCCCCCGTCATCACCCAGACCCGCACCGACGACCCCATCGAGCTGCGTGTGGCCACGGTGGGGCGCTCCCTCCCCGACGTGGAGGTGAAGGTCGTCGACATCGAAACCGGCGCCACTCTCCCCCCGGGCAAGCAGGGGGAGCTCTGCTCCCGCGGCTACCTGGTGATGAAGGGGTATTACAAGATGCCCGAGGAGACGGCCCGGGCCATCGACGCCGAGGGGTGGCTCCACACCGGGGACCTGGCGGTGATGGACGAGCACGGCTACTGCAAGATCACCGGTCGCATCAAGAACATGATCATCCGGGGGGGGGAGAACATCTACCCCCGGGAGATCGAGGAATTCCTCTACACCCACCCGAAGGTCTCGGACGTGCAGGTCTACGGCGTTCCCGACAGGAAGTACGGGGAGCAGGTGATGGCCGCCGTCAAACTCAAGGACGGCGTCTCCTGCACCGAGGAGGAGGTGAAGGATTTCTGCCGGGGGAAGATCGCCAACTACAAGATCCCCCACTACGTCAAGTTCGTCAGCGAGTATCCGATGACCGCCAGCGGGAAGATCCAGAAGTTCAAGCTGCGGGACATGGCCATCTCGGAGCTCGGCCTCGAAGAGGCGGCGAAGGTCGAAACGGCTTAGAGTCAGGGAAAAGCAGAAAGGAAAAAGGATAAAGAAATGGCCTGCGGGAAGGGCCTACACCTTGATCCTTTGGCCTTTTACCTTTTTCCCCCTGAAGGAGAGACTTCATGCGCATCACCCCCGCCACCGAACTCGAAAACCGCACCCGGAAACTCCAGGCCCTGATGCAGAAGGAGGGGCTCGACGCGGTGCTCATGCTCCAGAGCGCCGACCTCTTCTACTTCACCGGGTCGATCCAGCAGGGGGTGCTCTATGTGCCGTCCTCCGGAGAGCCCCTTTACCTGGTGCGCAAGGATCAGGGGAGGGCCCGGATGGAGTGCGGGCTCAAGCAGGTTCTTCCCTTCAAGAGCCCCAAGGACATTCCCGGGATCCTTTCCGATCACGGTCTGTCGCAGCCCAAGAGGGCGGGGATGGAGCTCGACGTCCTTCCGGTCGCCCTCTTCCAGCGCTTCCAGAAGGTTCTGGAGGGGTGCGCGGTCGGCGATGCAAGCCACCTTATCCGCACCGTGAGGTCGGTCAAGTCGAAGTACGAGATCGAGATCATGAAGGATGCCGCCCTCCAGGTCGACAAGGTCTACAAGAGGGCGCGGGAGGTGATCCGTGAGGGGATGACCGATCTGGAGCTTGCC
>JBFHXN010000130.1:0-6907 GCA_041598955.1 Desulfuromonadales bacterium
ACAGCCTCTTCATCTCCATCTACGCCCTGATGAGCAGCCTGACGGGAGCCCACTGGGTCGGGCAGGCCCAGCAGCGCACGAACCTCTACCGGGCCGGGGCCTACGTCGGTCTGGCTAACGTGGCCCTGATCATGGGCCTGCACCTGCTCACGGGACGCCCCTTCGACCTGCAGCTGCTCTACAAGCTCGGCTTCGGCGTCGGCAGCGGTTTTCTCTGCGCCCTGGTCGTCAACGGGACCATCCCCCTGGTGGAGTTGCTCTTCAAGTACACCACCGACATCAAGCTGCTCGAGCTGGCCAACATGAACTCTCCGGTGCTGCGGGAGCTGATGATCCGGGCGCCGGGGACCTACCACCACTCGATCATCGTCGGCAACCTGGTGGAGGCCGCGGCCGAGGCGATTCACGCAAACCCCCTGCTGGCGCGGGTGGCGGCCTATTACCACGACGTGGGCAAGATCAAGAAGCCCCTCTATTTCATCGAGAACACCGGGGGACAGGAGAACCGGCACGATAAGCTCGCCCCCTCCATGAGCGCACTGATTCTCACCGCCCATGTCAAGGACGGGGTGGAACTGGCCCGGGAGCACAAGCTCGGCAAGGAGTTGGTGGAGATCATCCGCCAGCATCACGGCACCGCCCTGATCAAGTTTTTCTACGACAGGGCCAAGAGCAAGTCCGACCCGGAGGTGCAGCAGGTCGACGAGCGGGATTACCGCTACCCCGGCCCGCGCCCCCAGACCCGGGAGGCGGCCCTGATCATGCTCGCCGACGCCGTGGAGGCCGCCAGCCGGACCCTGACCGACCCCACGCCGGCCCGGATCCAGGGGATGGTGCAGAAGATCATCAACAACATTTTCATCGATGGCCAGCTCGACGAGTGCGAACTGACCCTCAAGGACCTCCACAGCATCGCCAAGAGCTTCAACCGGATCCTGGCGGGGATCTTCCACCACCGGGTGGACTACCCCGAGCCGGCCTACAAGGAGCGGGAGAAGGACGCCGCAAAGAGGAAGAACGGTGAAGATACGCATCGAGAACCGCCAAGGGAAGCAAAAGATAAGGAAGCTGAGGCTGCGCAGGGGGGCACGGAGGATCTTAAGCGCCTTGGGATGTCCTGACGCCGAGCTCTCGGTGCTCATCGTCGACGACGCCGAGATCCACGGCATCAACCGCGACTACCTGGCCCACGACTACCCGACCAACGTCATCTCCTTCGCCATGCAGGAAGGGGAGGGGGCCGGCATCCAGCCTCAACTCCTCGGCGACGTGGTGATCTCCGCCGAGACCGCCGCCCGCGACGCAGCCGAGGCGGGGGACCCCTTCGAGGCAGAGCTCTTTTTCCTGCTCCTCCACGGCATCCTCCACCTGGTGGGCTACGACCACGAGCGGGGAAGCGCCGCCGAGGCCCGGCTCATGGAGGAAAAGGAGCGGGAACTCTTCTCCCTCATCCGCCGGGAAATTCTGGAGCCGGCCGAAACGGTCTGAGCAACGTCGCGATGAAACCCTCCAACTGGCTGGCGAGCGTCAACTGCGCCATCGAAGGAATCCTCTGGGCCGTTCGGACCCAGCGCCATCTGCGCTGGCACTTTCTGGCCGCCATCGCCGTTCTGCTGACGGCGGTTTTCCTGCGCCTCTCGGCCCTCGAATTCATCCTCCTCACCCTGGCCATCACCCTGGTTCTCTTCGCCGAACTTTTCAACACCGCCGTCGAGGCCCTGGTCGACCTGGTCTCTCCCGACTATCACCCCCTGGCCCGCCGGGCGAAGGACGTGGCCGCCGGAGCGGTCCTGATCGCCAGTATCGGAGCCGCCGTCCTGGGTTATCTCGCCCTGGGTGGAGATTTTTTCTCCGGCATCGAGGCGGGGCTGCGCCTGACCCGGCGCCCCCCGGGCGGCACATCGGTGGTGGCGGTGCTGGTGGTGACCATGCTGGTGGTTCTGCTCAAGGCCCGTTTCGGCCGCGGGACCCCCCTGCATGGCGGCATGCCGAGCGGCCACGCCGCCGTGGCCTTTTCCATCGCCACCTCGGTGGCCCTCTCCCAGGTGGGGGCCCCCATCACCCTGATGACCGTGGCCCTGGCGGCCATGGTCGCTCACAGCCGCCTGCTGATGGAGATCCACTCCCTGGGGGAGGTCCTCGCGGGGGCCCTGCTGGGAGCGGGCGTCACCCTGGGGATCATCCTGGCCTTCGGGTGAGGTGAGACCTCGAAGGTTTTGAATCACCGAGACACCGGGACAGGCGGAGCAGCGAACCATGGAGATACCGGGTCCTCCCAAGTTGGGGCGGATCTCTGGATTTACCGCCAAGAGGGGCTCTTCGGACGGAAAACACTGTGCCCCGGTCCTCTGCGGCCGAGGGATACTATCTGACGATCAGAAAGGGAGGATTCAGGCTTGGAAGGCGATCCCAACAACGGCCCCGGTTCCTCGTGGGGCGATGTGATCCGGCGGCTTCTCCCCGTCCGGCGCAAGGTCTTTTCGGAGAAGGAAATCCAGGAGATCATCGAGGAGTCGGAGGAGAAGGGCATCATCAACGAGGAGGAGGGGGAGATGCTCTCCTCCATCTTCGAGTTCGGGGACACCATTGTCCGGGAGGTGATGGTCACCCGCACCGACATGGTCTGCTGCCCTACCCAGGCCACCCTGAAGGAGATCCTCGAGGCGATCATCTCCAGCGGCCATTCGCGCATCCCCGTCTACGAGGGGACCAATGACCGCATCGTCGGGGTCATCTACGCCAAGGACCTGCTGCGGTACTGGGGGGCGGGGCCCGAGGAGATCACCACCGCCCGGCTGATGCGCAAGCCCTTCTTCGTCCCCGAGACCAAGAACATCGAGGATCTGCTCAAGGAGTTCCGCACCCACCGGGTGCACATGGCCATCGCCATCGACGAGTACGGCGGCACCTCGGGGCTCATCACCATCGAGGACCTGATCGAGGAGATCATCGGCGACATCCAGGATGAGTACGACCTGGAGGAGGAGTGGATCGAACCCCAGGAGGACGGCTCGGTGGTCGTCGACGGCCGGCTCAACATCGAGGATCTGGAGGAGTTCTTCGACCTCGAGATCCCGAGGGAGAAGTTCGACACCGTGGGGGGGTATCTCTTCGCCCTCTTCGGTCACGTACCCGCCCGCGGCGAGGAGATCCGCGACGGCCGCCTGGTGATGACGGTGCTCGATTCCGATTCCCGGCGCATCGCCAAGGTGCGGGTGCGGCGGGCCGAACCCGGGGACCGGGCCGAGGGGGCGGCGTGACGGCACGGCGGCTCCTTCCCGACCGGGTGACCCTGGCCGCAGCCCTCTCGGGCCTTCTGCTCGCCCTGGCCTACCCCAGGGTCGACCTGGCGAGCCTGGCCTGGTTCGCCCTGGTCCCGCTTTTCCTGGTCATGGCAGAGCGCCCCTTCCGCAGCGGGTTCACCGCGGGGCTGGTCTTCTTCGCCACGGTCCTCTACTGGCTCAACATCGTCATGACCACCTTCGGGCGCCTCCACCCCCTGCTCTCGGTGGTCGCCTGGCTGCTGCTGGCCGCCTACCTGGCCCTCTTCTTCGGGGCCGTGACCTGGGCCGCCTGCCGCCTGAGGGAAAAGCTCGGTCTGGCGACGGTGGTCACCCTGCCGGTGCTCTGGGTGGCCCTGGAGTTTCTCCGCTCCTTCCTGCTGACGGGCTTTCCCTGGGCGTCCCTCGGCTATTCCCAGCAGTCGCACCTGGTCCTGATCCAGTCGGCCGACCTTTTCGGGGTCTACGGCCTGAGCTTTCTGCTGGTGCTGAGCAACGCCGTGCTCGCCGCGGCCGTGGCCAGCCGCAGGCGCCCCGGAAGGGGACCCTTCCCGACCGCGGGGGTCTGCATCGCCCTGGTGCTCCTCCTGGCCAATGCCAGCTACGGCCTCTGGCGCCTCTCGGGGGATCCCGACCGCCGGGAGCAGACCCTGTCCGTGGCCCTGGTCCAGGGGAATATCGACCAGACGGTAAAGTGGGATCCTGCCTTCCAGCGCTCCACCATCGACCGTTACAGGGAGCTTTCCCTGGAAGCGGCGGAGGGAGCGGCCGGGAAGGTCGATCTGATCATCTGGCCCGAGAGCGCCACCCCCTTCTTCTTCCAGGAGGGGAAGGAGCTGGCCCGGGAGGTTCCGGCCCTGACCCGCCAGACGGAGGCCTACCTGCTCTTCGGAAGCCCGGCCTACATGGTGGTCAACCGCAGGGCGCGCTATCTCAACAGCGCCTTTCTTCTCTCCCCCGTCGGCGAAGAGCTGGGACGCAGCGACAAGGTTCACCTCGTCCCCTTCGGGGAGTACGTCCCCCTGGGGCGGTTTCTCCCCTTCATCGAGAAGCTGGTGGTCGGGATCGGGGATTTCTCCCCCGGCGAGGTGAGCCCCCTGCCCATGAACGGCAAGAGGCTCGGGGTGCTGGTCTGCTACGAGGGAATCTTTCCGGAGCTCGCCCGCGACTATGTCGACGAGGGGACCGACCTGCTGGTGAACATCACCAACGACGCCTGGTTCGGTCGCTCCTCGGCTCCCTATCAGCACCTGGCCATGTCCCGCTTCCGGGCCGTGGAGAACCGCATCTGGCTCGCCCGGGCCGCCAACACCGGCATTTCGGCGATTATCGCCCCCTCGGGGAGGATCACCGCCCAGACCCCCATATTCGAGACCCGCTCCCTCGCCGGGGAAGTCGGCCTCGGTGCCCGCCCCACCCTCTACCGGATGACGGGGGACGTCTTTCCAGCACTCTGCCTCGCCCTGGGCCTCTGGTGGCTCCTCAAGACCCGGCGCCGCTGGGGACGCCGCAACAAAGGCTAGAAGAAGCACGAAGGCATGCCATTCAGCCTCGAGCCCCCCGGCCTGCGCCGGGGGGCTTTGCCTTTCGGGCCTCTATCCCAATTGAAGGTAGAACCCAAGCAAGCCACAGAGACACGGAGGGACAGAGAAGGGCACCAGAAGATTTTGGTGATTTCTCCCTGACCTCAGTGCCTCCGTGGTGATGACCTTTGTTTTGTATAGAAGTCCCTTTCGTTTCGCTCAGGGCATGGCGCCTGGCGTCCGCGCAGTGCTGCATCGGTGAGCCGTGCAACGTCGCCCAGACAGGACCAAAAGAGGGGGATTTTTCAAGGTCGGGGAGATTGACAAGGCGAAGGCAAATCGTATACAGTATGCAAGTTTTTGGCCGGGCGTTCCCGGCGCCGGGCCCCTTCGGCCCGCTCTGACAGCCCATGCAAATGGTTCCGCGGCGGAGAGGCCCTGCCTGTCCGACCGCACAGACTTGAGGAGGAGAGAGATGATCGAAGCTTACCTGAGACACGAGGCGGAGCGCAATGCCCAGGGCATTCCCGCGCTGCCCCTGAACGCCGAGCAGGCCAAAGAACTCTGCAAGCTGCTGCAGGCCCCCCCCAAGGGGAAGGAGGATTTCCTCCTCAACCTGCTCAAGGAGCGGATCTCCCCCGGCGTCGATCCCGCCGCCGAGGTGAAGGCCGACTTCCTCGGCAAGATCCTGGCCGGGTCCGTCAAGTCCCCTCTGGTCACCAAAAAGGACGCCGTCAAGATTCTCGGGACCATGATCGGCGGCTACAACGTGGCTCCGCTAGTCGCGGCCCTCAAGGACAAGGAACTGGCCGAGGAGGCCGCCAAGGCCCTCAGCGGCATCACCCTGGTCTACGATGCCTTCGACGAGGTGGCCGCTCTCTCCAAGACCAACGCCGCCGCCAAGAAGGTCCTGGAATCCTGGGCCAAGTCCGAGTGGTTCACCAACCGCCCCGGCGTCCCGGAGACCATCAAGGTCAAGGTCTTCAAGGTCGAGGGTGAGATCAACACCGACGACTTCTCCCCCGCCGGCGATGCCTGGAGCCGCCCCGATATCCCCCTGCACGCCCTGGCCATGGGCAAGACCCGCTTTGTCGGCGGCAACGAGACCATCGCCAAGTTCCGCAAGGAGGGTTTCCAGGTCGCCTTCGTCGGCGACGTGGTCGGCACCGGCTCCTCCCGCAAGAGTGCCTGCAACTCGGTTCTCTGGCACATCGGCCAGGAGATCCCCGCCGTTCCCAACAAAAAGACCGGCGGCGTTATCATCGGCGGCGTCATCGCCCCGATCTTCTTCAACACCGCCCAGGATTCCGGCGCCCTTCCGCTGAAGGCCGACGTCACCGACATGAAGACCGGCGACGTGATCGTCATCAACACCCGGAAGGGTGAGATCACCGACGAGAAGGGGAAGGTCCTCTCCAAACTGACCCTGGCCCCCAACACCCTGGCCGACGAGTTCCGCGCCGGCGGCCGCATCCCCCTGATCATCGGGCGCTCGGTCACCGAGAAGGCCCGCAAGGCCCTCGGCATGGGCCCCGCCGAAATCTTCACCCTGCCGGAGAACCCCAAGGCGAAAAAGGGACAGGGCTACTCCCTGGCCCAGAAGATGGTCGGCAAGGCCTGCGGCGTGAAAGGGGTGCTCCCCGGCACCGCCTGCGAGCCCAAGATGACCACCGTCGGCTCCC
This sequence comes from Desulfuromonadales bacterium, assembly GCA_041598955.1. Taxonomy (GTDB): domain Bacteria; phylum Desulfobacterota; class Desulfuromonadia; order Desulfuromonadales; family JBFHXN01; genus JBFHXN01. The sequence continues at coordinate 6,487 of JBFHXN010000130.1, forward strand.
AGGACACCACCGGCCCCATGACCGCCGACGAACTCACCGAACTGGCCTGCCTCAAGTTCCAGGCCCCGATGTTCATGCAGTCCTTCTGCCACACGGCGGCCTATCCCAAGCCGGCCGACGTGAAGATGCACAAGAGCCTGCCCGGCTTTATCGCCGCCCGCGGCGGGGTGGCCCTGCGCCCCGGTGACGGCGTCATCCACAGCTGGCTCAACCGCCTGCTGCTGCCCGACACCGTGGGCACCGGCGGCGACAGCCACACGCGCTTCCCGGTGGGCATCAGCTTCCCGGCCGGCTCGGGCCTGGTCGCCTTCGCCGCCGCCACCGGCGTGATGCCGCTGGACATGCCCGAGAGCGTGCTGGTGCGCTTCAAGGGCACGATGCAGCCCGGCGTGACGCTGCGCGACCTGGTGCACGCGATCCC
>JBFHXN010000131.1:0-6849 GCA_041598955.1 Desulfuromonadales bacterium
CCGGCAGGGTGCCGCCGAAGTACTTGTTGACCATGGCCGTGGTGCGGCTGACGAGGTTCCCGAGGTCGTTGGCCAGGTCGGAATTGATGCGGTGGACCAGGGCCGAGTGGGAGAAGTCGCCGTCGAGGCCGAAGGGGACCTCCCGGAGAAGGAAATAGCGGATGGCATCGACCCCGTAGCGGTCGATGAGCATGTTGGGCTCGACCACGTTGCGCAGGCTCTTGCTCATCTTCTGCCCCTCGACGGTCCACCATCCGTGGGCGAAGACCTTCTTGGGCAGCGGCAGCCCGGCGGCGAGGAGGAAGGTCGGCCAGTAGACGGTGTGAAAACGGAGGATGTCCTTGCCGATCACGTGGGCATCCACGGGCCAGTAGCGCGAGAAATCCCCATCGGCGTCGTCGGGGAAGCCCAGGGCCGTGATGTAGTTGGTCAGGGCGTCGAACCAGACGTAGATGATGTGCTGCTCGTTGCCCGGAACGGGGATCCCCCAGGAGAAGGTGGTGCGGGAGATGGAGAGGTCCCTCAGCCCCTCCCTCACGAAGTTGAGCACCTCGTTGCGGCGGCCGCGGGGCTGGATGAAGTCGGGATTCTCTTCGATATGCTTGAGCAGCGTCTGCTGGTAGGCACTCATCCGGAAGAAATAGGAGGCTTCCTTGAGCTTTTCCGTGGGGCGCCCGCAGTCGGGGCAGTTGCCGTCCATGAGCTGGGTTTCGGTCCAGAAGGTTTCGCAGGGGGTGCAGTACCAGTCCTCGTACTCCCCCAGGTAGATGTCCCCCTTGGCTTCGATGCGCTTGAAGAGCTCCGCCACCCCCTTCTTGTGCCGCTCCTGGGTGGTGCGGATGAAGTCGGTGTGGGAGATGTTGAGTTTCTCCCAGAGGGACTGGAAGCGCTTGACCACCCGATCGGCCAGCTCCAGGGGGGTCTCACCCTGGGCCTGGGCGGCCTTCTCGACCTTCTGGCCGTGCTCGTCGGTGCCGGTGAGGAAGAAAACCTCGTAGCCCCGGGCCCTCTTGTAACGGGCCAGGACGTCGCAGGCCAGGGTGGTGTAGGCGTGCCCGATATGGGGAACGTCATTGACGTAGTAGATGGGTGTGGTGAGGTAAAAGTGCTTGCTCATGGCCGCTCCTGAAAGACAAAACTAAATACGGGCTGCAGAGGGACTATTCCTTGGCCGGTCCACCCTTGCGCCTCGGCCGCCGGCGGCGACGTCGGCTCTTTTTCTTTCCCTCCTCCTCGGCGCTCTCGGGCCCGGGTTGGGGCGTCGGTTGGGGGGGGGGAGGTGGCGGCCTGCGCTCGGCGGGTTTCTGCCTGGAGGGCTGCTGACCTCTTTCGGGGCGCCCGCGGCGCTGCGGTTTCGGCTGCCCATCGGCAGGGGCGGAAAGCTGCGGCTGATCACCTTCGCCGCGACGAATCTGGTCGGCGGGGATGACCATGTTGCGCTCTCCCTCGATCCGGACCGTGATTTTCTGGGCCAACACATCGAGGCTGATCACTTCGGCTTCCTGGTCGCCGATCTGCACCTTGCGGCCGCACTTGGGCAGCCCCTTGCGCATATGGCAATAGGTTTCGAACTCGTAGCCGAGACAGCAAAGCAGCCTTCCGCACTGGCCGGAGATTTTGTTGGGATTCAGGGCGAGCCCCTGCTCCTTGGCCATTTTCACCGACACCGGGGCGAAGTCCCGCAGGAAGGTGCAGCAGCAGAGCTCCCGTCCGCAGATGCCGATGCCGCCGATCAGCTTGGCCTCGTCGCGCACCCCGATCTGTCGCATTTCGATGCGGGTATGAAAGTAGTGGGCGAGGTCCTTGACCAGTTCCCTGAAATCGATCCGACCATCGGCGGTGAAGTAGAAAACGATTTTCGAGCCGTCGAAAAGATATTCGGCCCGCACCAGCTTCATCTCCAGCCGGCGGTCGAGGATCCTCTGCTGGCAGAAACGGAGGGACTCGGCCTCCCGGATCGCATAGCGGCGGGCCGACTCGAGATCCTGCTCCGATGCGGGGCGCAGCACCCCCTTGACGTCGTCGGGGACCTGGCTGCGGGGAACCTCCCGCGGGGGGACGACCACCGTTCCCAGGGCGCGGCCCCGGTCGGTCTCCACCACCACCTGGGAGCCGGCGGGGAGTTCGAAATCCTTGGAGGCGAAGTCGTAGAGCTTGCCCGCCGGGCGAAACTTTATGGAAACGATTCGTATCATGAGATGAGTATTTCCGATATCCGGTCGGCTAGGGGTTCATTGGGGGCCGAGAGTTGCTTCAGGCGGCCAGGCGCAGCAGCAGGACCTCGAGAGCCAGCTGCCGGTTGACGTTGCGGTCGAGCTGCCGGCGGCAGGCGCCGAGAGCGTCGAGCTTGCGCAACAGGGAGGTGACCGATTCCCGGGAGGCCTCCCGTTCGATCTTCTCCATCAGGTCGATGTTGACCAGTTCCTCCCTGGGGCGGCCGTGTCGCACCAGGATCAGGTCGCGGTAGAAAGCCTGGAGGATTTCCAGGATGTCGGGCAGCCTCTCCTTGTCCTCGGCCAGCTCTCCGGCCAGGGTGAAGAGGGGGAGGATGCTCCCGGGCGAGAGGGCCGTGACCGCCTTGAGCAGCTCCCGCCTTTTTTCGAGGTAGAGTTCCCGGTCCTTTCCCAGGGCCTTTCTGAAGCTTCCTTCGGAGAGTGCCGCGAGCAGGTGTCCCTGGACCTCGTCCAGGCCGAGTCTCTCGATCAGGGTCTTTCTGAGCAGCTTCGGTGCCAGGCGTCCGAAGGGGAGGCGCTGACAGCGGGAGCGGATGGTCGGCAGCACACCTTCGGGCCGGGAGGTGAGGAGGATGAACAGGGCTTCCCCCGTCGGCTCCTCGAGGGTTTTGAGCAGGGCGTTGGCGGCGGAGGGGCTGAGCCGGTCGGCACCGTCGACCAGGGCGACCTTGCGGGGCGCCTCCAGGGGGCGCAGGGCCATCTGCCGCTGCAGGTCCCGGACCTGGTCGATCTTGATGGAGGCCCCTTCCGCCTCGAGCAGGTGGAGGTCGGGGTGGTTGCCGTGGTCGACCTTGCGGCAGGCCAGGCAGTCTCCGCAACCTGCGCCCTCCCGGCAGAAGACCCCTCGGACCAGGGCCAGTGCCATCAGGCGTTTTCCCACCCCGTCGGGGCCGCTGAAGAGATAGGCGTGGGCGAGCCGGCCCGAGCCGAGTGCCCGTCTCAGGATGTCCTTCTGCCGGTCATGGCCGAGGATCTGGGCGAAGGTCATGGCCCCTCTTCCAGCACGGGGGCGGCGGCCGAGGCGACCCGAAGGGCGACCTCGTCCTCCGGGCCGTGGGCGTCCACGACCCTGAAGCGGCTCTCGGTGGCGGCCAGATGATGATAGCCCTCACGAACCCGGTTGTGAAAGGCGAGGGCTTCCTGTTCAAAGCGCCCCTCCCTCATCCCGTCATCCAGGGCGTTGCGTTCAAGGGCACGGCGCAGTCCTTCTTCCACGGGAAGATCGAGGAGAAGGGTCAGGTCGGGCACGAGGCCGCCTGAGGCCAGGTCGTTGAGGTGGGAGATCAGGTCCCTCTCCAGGCCCCGGCCGAACCCCTGGTAGGCGATCGTGGCGTCGGTGAAGCGATCGCAGAGCACGATCTCGCCCCGCTCCAGTGCAGGACGGATGACCTCGGCCACATGCTGTGCCCGGGCGGCGGCGTAGAGCAGCAGTTCAGCGCGCGGAGCCATCTCCCCATGGGCGGGGTCGAGGAGAATGGAGCGGATGGCGTCGGCGATCGGACATCCCCCCGGTTCCCGGGTGGTGCATACGGAGTGGCCCCGAAGACGCAGGGCCTCGGCCAAACGGCGGATCTGGGTCGTTTTTCCGGACCCCTCCACCCCTTCGAAGGTGATGAACGATGTCATAGGGGGCTCTATCTACATTAAAAATCATGACATTATAGAGAACGGGTCGGCCAGGAATCAAGAAAAAACCGGCCTCCCGGCCATCCCGGCATTGAAATGGCCCGGGCATTTTAGTATACTCCGGGCTTCCGTCGGTCGCCGCTGGGGCCGACGTCCGTTTTTTATCGGGGGGACCCCTTGAGCGATCCCAGGGAACTGGCCTCCATTGCGGAGCGGCTGAGACATCTCTTTGCCGACCCGCGGCTTTTGGAGCGGGCGCTGACCCACAAATCCTACACCAACGAGCAGCCCGGGGAGGTCCTCCACAACGAGAGGCTGGAGTTTCTCGGCGACGCCGTGCTCGATCTGGCGGTCAGCGAAGACCTGATCCGCTCTCATCCCAGGCTCCCCGAGGGGGAATTGACCCGCATCCGGGCCGAGGTGGTCAGCGAACCGGGTCTTGCGACCCTGGCGCGGGATCTCGATCTGGGAGCCTATCTGCGTCTCGGCCGGGGAGAGGCCCGCAGCGGCGGAGCCGACAAGGACAGTGTTCTGGCCGATGGGCTGGAGGCACTGCTCGGGGCCGTCTTTCTCGACGGCGGTTACGAGGCGGCCCGCGGGGTGATCGAGAGGCTTTTCGGCCCAGCCATCGCCGCGGCCTCCCAGCGCAAGGGGAGTCTCGATCACAAGACCCGGTTGCAGGAGCTCTGCCAGGCCCGCTTCGGGACCGCCCCCTTCTACCGCCTGCTGGGCTCCGAGGGACCGGCCCACGACCCCATCTACCGGGTGGAGGCTCTGCTGGGGGAGCGGGTCATCGGCAGCGGGTCGGGGCGCAACAAGAAGGGGGCCGAGCAGGAGGCCGCCCGAGCGGCCCTGGAAGGGCTTGAACCTCCCGGCTGATGAGGATCTATCCTTTCTTCCTGCGCCATGCCGGCTGTCCTCATCGATGTGTCTTCTGCCGGCAGGAGCGCTCCGACGGGGCGCTCTACCCCCCGGAACCGGGTGAGGTGGCGAGCGCCTTGAAATCCATGCTCCTTGCCGGCGGTTCTGCCGGCGAGGTGGCTTTCTACGGCGGCTCCTTCACCCTCCTTCCCCCCCGGCTGCAGGAACGATACCTGAGAGCCGTGGCTCCCTTCCGTCAGGCTGGGGAGATCAGCGGCATACGGGTCTCCACCCGGCCCGACGGTCTGGGCGCGGAGGCCGTCGAGGGCCTGAAACGGTGGGGAGTGACCACGGTCGAGGTCGGATGCCAGTCTTTCGACCCTGAAGTTCTCGCCCTCTCCGGCCGGGGCCACGGCCCCCGGGAGGCCGCGGGAGCCGTGGGTCGCCTGCGCGGGGCCGGCATGGGGGTGGGACTGCAGCTGATGCCGGGACTCCCCGGAGGGGATGGAACCGAGGCCCTGGCTTCATTAGATTTGGCCCTATCCTTGCACCCTGATTTCCTGCGCATCTACCCGACGGTGGTTCTGCGCGATTCGGCCCTGGAGCGCATCTGGCTCGAGGGGGGCTATCGCCCCTGGAGCCTGGAAGAGGCGGTGGCGACGACCGCAGAAATGCTGCGACGGTGCCGGAGGGCTTCCGTGCCGGTTATCCGGCTTGGGCTGCAGGGGACGCCGGGACTCGACGAGGGACGCTCGGTCTCGGCCGGACCCTACCACCCGGCCTTCGGGCAGCTGGTGGCGGGGCGGCTCTGGCTCTCGGCGGTTCTGGAGCGTGCTGCCCCGGGAGACCGGCGGGCCCTGGTCCATCCCCACGATCTCTCCGACGCCCTGGGACACCGCCGCTGCAACCTTGCTGCCCTGAAGGAGCGGCTGGGCGATTTTTCACTGAAAGCCGATTCCGGACTGCCCCGGGGATCCTTCCGCCTCAGCGGGGGAGCGTCCGAGCGGCAATACTCCATCGACGAGACAAAGGGGTCAATTTTTTGACTGCTGACGCAACTCCGTACCGCTCAGGCTTTGTGGCCATTATCGGGCGCCCCAACGTGGGCAAGTCGACTCTTCTCAACCGGATTCTCGGACAGAAGATCGCCATCACCTCCAACAAGCCCCAGACCACCCGCAACCGGATCCTCGGCATCCACAGCCTTCCCGGTGGTCAGATCCTCTTCCTCGACACCCCCGGCATCCACCGTGCGCGGGATTCCTTCAACCGCTACATGGTGGAGCAGGCCCTCTCGGCCTGCACCGGGGTCGACGCCATTCTGCTTTTGGTGGAGGCCGACGACAAGCCCGGCGGAGACGACGATTACATCCTGGGCCTGCTGGAGCAGAGCAAGGTGCCGGTCCTGCTCGGGATCAACAAGGCAGACCTCGTTCCCCGCCCACGCCTGCTCCCCCTGATCGACACCTATTCCCGGCGCTTCTCCTTCCGTGAAATCATCCCCCTCTCGGGGCTGACGGGGTTGGGGGTGGACGATCTGGAGAAGACCCTGCTGGGCCTTCTCCCCGAGGGGCCCCGATACTACCCCGAGGAAATGGTCACCGATCTGCCCGAGCGTTTCATCGTCGCCGAGATGATTCGGGAGCAGGTCTTCCATCGCGCCCGGCAGGAGGTTCCCTACGGGGTCGCGGTCCAGGTGGAGGACTTCGAGGAGAAGCCCGAGAAGTCGATGGTCGTGATCAGCGCGGTGATCCATGTCTCTCGCGACAGCCACAAGGCGATTCTGCTCGGGCGGCAGGGAGAGATGATTCGCGCCATCGGCAGGGCGGCCCGCAAGGAGATCGAGGGGTTACTCGGCACCCGGGTCTATCTGGAGCTTTTCGTGCGGGTTCAGAAGGACTGGACCCGCTCTCCCCGTCATATGCGGGAGATGGGATACGAATGACCCCCGGCAGGTTTCCCTCAGCAATCCCAGGATGTGTGCCATGCCTGTCGTAGCCATCGTCGGTCGTCCCAACGTGGGCAAGTCGACCCTCTTCAACCGCCTGCTCGGACAGCGCAAGGCCATCGTCGAGGACTTCCCCGGCGTCACCCGCGATCGCAACTATGCCGAGGTCACCCGTTTCGA
>JBFHXN010000132.1:0-6816 GCA_041598955.1 Desulfuromonadales bacterium
CGACCTCGATGATGCGGGTCACCAGGCGGTTCATGAAGTCGCGGTCGTGGCTGGTCATCAGCACCGCCCCTTTGTACTCTTCGGCCAGCCAGTTCTCGAGCCAGACAATCGACTCGACGTCGAGATGGTTGGTCGGCTCGTCGAGCAGCAGCACGTCGGGGTTCAGGGTGAGGATGCGGGCCAGGGCGATCCGCATCTTCCAGCCGCCGCTGAAGCTCTCCACCGGCCGCCCGTACTCCTCGGGGCCGATGCCGAGACCCGTGAGTACCGCCTGGGCCCGGGACTCCAGGTCGTACCCCCCCCGATGCTCGAACTCCTGCTGGGCGTCGCCGTAGCGCTCGAGGAGCTCGGCCAGGGCATCGTCCGCCATCGGCTCGGCCATGGCCGCTTCCATGGAGCGGATCTCCTCCCCCAGCCGCACCGTCTCGGCGGAGGCGGCCATCACCTCGGAGAGGGCCGAGCGTCCGGCCATCTCCCCCACGTCCTGGGAGAAATAGCCGATCACCGTCTTCTTCGAACAGCTGATCTCGCCTCCGTCGGGCTCCTCCTCGCCGGTGATCAGGCGGAAGATGGTCGTCTTTCCGGCGCCGTTGGGGCCGACCAGGCCGCTGCGGGAGCCCGCGAGGATCTGAAAGCTCGCTCCCTGGAAGAGGACCTGGGAGCCGTGCTGGCGGGTGATGTTGGTGAGGTGGATCATGGAAACTCTGCTCCGTCGAATCTGATACTGGCGGCGAAAGAGCTGAAAAACCGGTTCGCGTAGGGTGGAATAAGGCCCGCAAGGGCCGTTTCCACCATCCAAGGTGGGATCGCTGCGCTTATCCCACCCTACGGCTGATGAAAAACGCCCGTCTGCTGCGTTGCCCTCCTCCCTCGTCCACAAGGTCCCTTCTTCAGGTGGGCCTTGTTCCTCGGGATTTCGGGTGCCTTGCATTCGGGCATTGATTTTCAGTCCGGAAAAGCCGGATTTTTCAGAACGACTCTACCTGGCGGTCGGGCTGCTGCCGCCGGGCTTGCGGCTGCGGTACTCGATCACGGGGCCCTTGCGATCCCGATTGGCCGCACCCCCCTTGCCCTGGTAGCCGCCGCCGGGGCGCTTTCCGAAGGAGCGTCCCTTGCCGGGCCGGTTGCTCTGGGCCGCCCTCAGGGGGCGGGTCGGCTCGAGGCCTGGGATCACCATTTGCGGCAGGGCCTGGGCGATGTAGCGTTCGATGCGCTGCAGGCGGACCGCATCATCGCCGTTGCTGGCGAAGGAGATGGCCACCCCGCTTGCGCCGGCTCGCCCCGTGCGGCCGATGCGATGGACGTAGTCCTCGGCGGCCTGGGGGAGGTCGAAGTTGATGACGTGGCTGATGCCGGAGACGTCAAGGCCCCTGGCGGCCACGTCGGTCGCCACCAGCAGGCGCACCCGGCCCTGGCGCAGCTCGCGCACCGTGCGGTTGCGGGCCCCCTGGTTCATGTCGCCGTGGAGGGCGGCGGCCCGGTGCCCCTGGGCGCTGAGCTCGATGGCAAGCTTGTCGGCGTCGCGCTTGGTGGCCGAAAAGACGATGGCCCGGGTCACCGCCGGATCGGCGGCCAGGTGCTGGAGCAGGCGCTTCTTGTGCTCGAAGCCGTCGGCCACGTGAAGGCGCTGCTCGATGGTCTCGTGGGTCACCTTTTTGCCGGCGATGTCGATGCGCACCGGGTCGGTGAGCAACCGGCGGGCCAGATCGGCCATGGTCCGGTCGAGGGTGGCGGTGAAGAGCAGGGTCTGCCGGCCCGCCGGAGCGGCGGCGACGACCTTCTCGACATCCTCCTTGAAGCCCATGTCGAGCATCCGGTCGGCCTCGTCGAGGACCAGCACTTCGAGCCGGGAGAGGTCGAGGCTGCGCCGCTCGAGATGGTCGATGACCCGCCCGGGGGTGCCGACGACGAGGTCGAGGGGGCCTCCGAGGTCGCGGAACTGAGGACCGTAAGGGGTTCCGCCGAGGATGACGGCGCTTCTGAGCCGCATGTAGCGTCCGTAGGTGCGGGTGGCGTCGGTGACCTGGGCGGCGAGCTCCCGGGTGGGGGTGAGAACGAGGACCCTCGGGGCCCCTTTGGGACCTTTTCTCAGCTCGGTCAGCCGCTGCAGGATCGGGAGCATGAAGGCCGCGGTCTTGCCGGTCCCGGTCTGGGCCGAAGCGAGCACGTCGCGACCGGCGAGGGCCTCGGGGATGGCGCGGGACTGGATGGGGGTCGGCTCGGTGTAGCCGCAATCGGCGATGGCGCGAAGAATGGCGGGAGCGAGCTGCAGTTCGTTAAACGACACGGAGGTTCCTTCCCTTTCCGCCGCAGAGGCGGAAAAGCAATACGGGTGGCGTGCGCGCCGCCGGGACGGACGGTGGCCCCGGAAAGAGGGCGGCGCGGCACAACAGGACTGGCATCAGTTGCATCGATCGCCAACCTGCGGTGCTGCCTTGAGATCCGTGAGGGACCCTGGTGCAGGGGGGGGTCAGTGAGCGATGAGGCGGTGGTGGACCGGGAACCGGTCCGGGGGTGTTTTCTACCGCCGCTTATGGTCAGTCGGGGGGCATGATACAGGTTTCTGCCGAAAAAACAACGACTTTTTTCAACCGGGCCGGATTGACTCCACTATTTCCTTCAAAAAAATCAACCCGGTTTGCATTTTTCCATACCCCCTCCCGTTTCAGGGGTTTATAATCCGTCCCGTCCGGGCCGCCGGCCCAGGATACCCCCGAGCCTTCCCCCCCTCCCCTCCCACCGCCCGAGGATGTCCCTTCCGGTTGCCCCATCTTCGGGTCACTACGGAAGGACACCTCATGTACCAGGACAAGCTGGTCCCCAAGTTTTTCACCGTGCTCAAGGAAGGCTATTCCCGACGGGAGCTTGCCGGCGACCTCATGGCCGGGGTCATCGTCGGCGTCGTCGCCCTCCCCCTGGCCATCGCCTTCGCCATCGCCTCCGGGGTCAAACCGGAGCAGGGGCTCTACACCGCCATCGTGGCGGGTTTCCTCATCTCCTTTCTGAGCGGCAGCCGGGTGCAGATCGGCGGTCCCACCGGCGCCTTCATCGTCATCGTCTACGGCATCGTCGCCCGGTACGGCTACGACGGCCTGGCCACCGCCACCCTGATGGCGGGGGTCATCCTCGTCGCCATCGGGGTGGCCCGGCTCGGGACGGTCATCAAGTACGTTCCCTACCCGGTCACCGTCGGCTTCACGACCGGGATCGCCCTGATCATCTTCACCGGTCAGCTGAGGGACTTTTTCGGCCTTTCCATGCCCGCCGTCCCGGCCGAGTTTCTGGAGAAGCTCTCCGCCTACGGCACCCACCTGGGAAGCGTCAACCCCTGGGCCCTGGGCGTCGGGGCGGCCACCATGGCCATCATCCTCGCCTGGCCGAGAATCACCCACCGCGTTCCCGGCTCCCTCATCGCCCTCCTCGCTACCACCGCGGCGGTCCAGCTCTTCGACCTTCCCGTCGAGACCATCGGCAGCCGCTTCGGGGCCGTCCCGAGCACCCTGCCGACCCCCCGCCTGCCCAACATCAGCTGGGAACTCGCCACAGAGCTCTTCTCGCCGGCCCTGACCATCGCCCTGCTGGCCGGCATCGAATCGCTCCTTTCCGCCGTGGTCGCCGACGGCATGACCGAACGGCGCCACCGCTCAAACATGGAGCTGATCGCCCAGGGGATCGCCAACATCGTCAGCCCCATCTTCGGAGGAATCCCCGCCACCGGGGCCATCGCCCGCACGGCCACCAACATCAAGAACGGAGGACGCACCCCCTTCGCCGGCATCTTCCACGCCCTGACCCTGCTGCTGATCATGCTCTTCTTCGGCCGCTGGGCCGCCCTGATCCCCCTGGCCACCCTCGCCGGGGTCATCGTGGTCGTCGCCTACAACATGAGCGAATGGCGCCTCTTCGTGAAGATCCTGCGCAGCCCCAAGGGGGACGTCCTGGTGCTGCTGACCACCTTCCTGCTCACCGTCCTGGTCGATCTGACCGTGGCCATCCAGGCCGGCATGGTGCTGGCGGCCTTTCTCTTCATGCAGCGCATGGCCGAGGTGGCCCAGGCGGGCTTCGTCACCGACATGCTCGACGAGGAGGAGAACCAGAACGACCCCGACGGCCTGCGCCTGCGCCAGGTGCCCGAGGGGGTGGAGGTCTTCGAGGTCACCGGCCCCTTCTTCTTCGGCGCCACCGACAAGTTCAAGACCGCCCTGGCCCGTGTGCGCAAGCCCCCGAAGGTGCTGATCCTGAGGATGCGTCACGTCCCCATCCTAGACGCCACCGCCCTTCAGGCCCTGGAGAGCTTCTACGCCCGCTCCCGGCGCAACGGCACCGTCCTGGTCCTCTCCGGGGTCCACAGCCATCCCCGCACGGCCATGGAGCGATCGGGATTTCTCGGACAGGTCGGGGAGGAGAACGTCTGCGACCACATCGACAGGGCCCTGGCCCGGGCGAGGGAGATCCTGGGTCTTTCGGGAGTCCCCTCGGAAAAGGGGGCCAACTGAGCCTCTTCCACCCTCCAGGCGATTCCTGTTGAGGATCTCCCGGTTTTGAGGTATGAATCGGCCGGTCTTCTCCCCCTCGTTCCGCCTTCGGACACCGGACAACGAACCCCTCAGAGAGCGCCAGCCCCCAATGACCGTCATCGATCCCTATCAGGCCTCCCTCATCGAGGCCAACCGCCGCGAGTACGGCCTGCGCTACGAGGGGCTCATCTTTCCGGGCCAGGAGCGCAGGATCCAGGCGACCGGCGAACGGGCCGAGCTGCTGCAGGCCCTCGCCGGGCTGACCCGCACGGGCTTTGCCGGCACCAAGCTCGACGTCGACGGCCTCTCCCCCGGCTGCCGCCTCTGCGGGGAGGGGGCCTGGTCCTGCCTCTTCATCAACGGCCGCTGCAACGTGCGCTGCTTCTACTGCCCCTCGGCCCAGGAAGCCATCGACCTGCCTGCGACCAACGCCCTCACCTTCCGCCACCCGGAGGACTATGTCGCCTACCTGGAGCGCTTCGGCTTCCGGGGGGCGAGCCTCTCGGGAGGGGAGCCCCTGCTGACTCCCCGGCGCACCCTCGCCTTTCTGCGGGCGATCAAGAAGCGCTTCGGCGACGCTCTGCATCTCTGGCTCTACACCAACGGCACCCTGGTCGAGCGCGACATCCTTTGCGCCCTGAGGGACGCCGGCCTCGACGAGATCCGCTTCGACATCGGCGCCATCGACTACCGCCTCGACAAGGCGCGGCTCGCCGTGGGGGTGATCCCCACCGTCACCGTGGAGATCCCGGCCGTCCCCGAGGAATTCGACCGGATGCGGGAGAAGATCGCCGAGATGGCCGATGCCGGCATCGCCCACCTCAACCTCCACCAGCTGCGCCTGACCCCCTTCAACTACGACCGGCTCGCCGAGCGGGGATACACCTTCCTCCACGGCGAGAAGGTGACGGTCCTCGAGTCGGAGCTCACCGCCCTGCGCCTGCTCCTCGACACCCGGCAGAAGCAGATCCCCCTGCCGATCAACTACTGCTCCTTCGTCTTCAAGAACCGCTTCCAGAAGGCCTCGGCCCTCCGCAGAGCGGCCGGGCCCCTGCTCACCCCCCAGGAGGAGCTCACCCCCCCCGGCTACATCCGCCGTCTCTCCCTGACCGCCCCCCCCGACCTCCTGGCCCGTCAGGCCGAGATCTTCGGCCGCTCGGGAGAGTCCGCCGAGGCCTGGTCCCTCGCCGAGGGGGGGGAGCGGCTCCTCTTCCATCCCCGCCTCTGGCCCCTGGTCGACCCGTCGGGGATGACCCTGCGGGTCGCCTACTTCGAGGCGGCCCTCCGGCAGACCCCCTCCCGCCGCCATCCCTTCGCGGCCATTCCCCTGACCCAGCGGATGACCGTCCTGGCCGAGCGGGCGACAGCGGGCGCCGAGACGTCCCTCGACGAGGCCGGGGCCGGACGTTTCGGACGCCTCTTCCTCACCGGAACCGGGGAGGAACCGGTCCCCGCCGACATGGCTCCCCTGGCGCTGCGGGAACGGATCGCCGAAGGTCTCGCCGAATACTTCTAGGCGTCCCCTCCATCCGGCAGCCAGTTCATGTCACGCCCTCCCCCGTCATCCCCTGCTCCCGGAGCCTGCCCCCTCCATCCTCTGGTAGAATGGGGAGACAAGACCGAGAAAGGGGGATTCCATGGCCAAAGAGAACCTCACCCGCAAGATACTGGCGGCCCACCTCGTCGAGGGGCGCCTCGTCCCCGGCGAGGAGATCGCCATCAGGATCGACCAGACCCTGCTCCAGGACGCCACGGGCACCATGGCGATGCTCGAGTTCGAGGCCCTGGGCCTCGACCGGGTGAAGGCATCCCTCGCCGCCCAGTACGTCGATCACAACCTGCTGCAGACCGACAACAAGAACGCCGACGACCACAAATACCTCCAGACCGCCTGCCTCCACTACGGCATCCACTTCTCCCGGCCGGGCAACGGGGTCTCCCATCAGGTGCACATGGAGCGCTTCGGGCGGCCGGGGCTGACCATGATCGGGGCCGACAGCCACACCCCCGGCGCCGCCGGGGTCGGCATGCTCGCCATCGGCGCCGGCGGGCTCGACGTGGCCCTGGCCATGGCGGGCCACCCCTACCACTTCCCCTGCCCGAAGGTGCTCGGAGTCAGGCTCACCGGGGAGCTCCCCGACTGGGTGAGCGCCAAGGACGTCATCCTCGAGATGCTCCGGCGCTATGACGTCAAGGGGTGCGTGGGAAAGATCATCGAGTACTTCGGGCCCGGGGTGGCCACCCTCTCGGCCACGGACCGGGAGACCATCGGCAACATGGGGACGGAGCTCGGCGCCAC
>JBFHXN010000133.1:0-6781 GCA_041598955.1 Desulfuromonadales bacterium
AGATGCGAGGCGCCCGCCGATCGAGGAGTGAGGCGTAGCGGAAGCTACGTCGCAGCGACGAGATCAAGGGGAACGAAGCAGATGGGGGTTTTTCAGCAGCCTGAAGCCGGGGCTTCGCAGCCCCGGCTTTTTGCATCCTTGATCAAGGGACCTGCGGGTCAGCGCAGCACCCGGGCCAGGTAGAGGAAAGTCCCCCCCACCGAAAGGCTGGCCAGGACGTTGCCGATGTTGCTCACCAGCACGGAGAAGTTGTAGCGGAAGGGGTAGAGATTGGAGAGATAGTCGAGGTCATAGATCTGGATGTAGAGCTCGGAGCCCTTCCAGAGGAAGATGAAGAAGAAGACCGCCATGAAGGCCAGAAACCCCTTGCCGATGGGGCTGTCCTTCACGTTGACGTAGATCTTCCGGATCATGTCGATATTGATCAGGGAGAGGAAGACCCAGTTGGTGTTCTGGACCATGCGGATGAAACGGAGGGACTCGGTGTCGGGAGTCGGATTGACCAGGATGAAGCCGAGGGAACAGGCTATCACCAGCAGGGTCCCCAGATAGACGTTGCGCTTCTTCCCTTCGATCTCGAGGGTCTTGGAGAAGACATAGTATTCCTGGAAACCGTGGGTCATGACCATGATGGCGATAGTCCCGACGATGTACCCCATCGCCGCCACCTGCGGGATGTCGATCCCGGGAAGAAGGGGGATTGCCTGGGGGATGACCTCTCCGATCAGCACCAGGAAGAACCCCACGGCGATGCTGGTCCAGACCCGGGCGGTGCCGATGCTGAAGTAGAAGGAGACGACCCCGGCGATGACCCAGAAGATGGCTTGCAGGATTTCCCAGTTCATTCTGATACCCTCCCGCTGGCGGAAAATTATTTGATCAGGGTCTTGACGCCCCGCTGCATCTCGGCCTGCATGGTGCTCACCGCCGACGGGCCGGCCACCAGCTTGGCGGCCTTGGTCAGACTGTCATAGAAACTGTTCAGGGCCCCCTCGGTGACGGTTCCGGCGGCGAGGCTCCGGGCGAACTCCTTCTCCACCAGGGAGCCGCCGATCTTGCCGATGTGTTTCTCGGCAGTGGTCTTGAGAAAGGCGAGGAGCTTCTCCCGGCGGTCCTGGACCTGCGCCTCCTGGGTGCTGCCGCTCTCTTCGGTCTGCTTGCGCTGACGGTCGGTGACGGCCTTCTTGGCCCGCTCCCAGAGCGAGGCGATATCGGCGCTCTCCATCAGGTCGGCGAGCATCAGCTCCTCTGGGCTGTTGGTGGTCAGGACGTCGACCTTGGCCCCCGGCAGACGGGCCACCGACATGGAGGTGTCTGCGGTGGTCTCGATATCGGTCGAGCCGTCGTGGAAAAACCCCACGGCGTTGCCGTCGCGGTAGAAGATCAGCGCGATGCGCTCCTTGGTGTAGATCCGAAGGCAGCCGTTCATCCGGTCTTCCTTGAGCCGGCCGAGCAGCGCCTTGATGTCGAGGAGCTTGAGCTCCTGCCCCTTGTAGAGGATATCGCCGTGGAGCAGGGTGTGGATGCTCATCGCCAGGTCGGGGGAGAAGCGGTAGATGTTGAGTTTGGAGGGGGTGGTGAGGGATTCCTGGAAAACCCGGGCGATGGCGTCGTAGGCGATGAGCCGGTCCTTTTCCCCTTCAAAGAGGGCGCTGATCAGGCGGCCCTTTTCGAATATGACGATTCCCGTCCCGCCGCCGGTATCGAAGCGCAGATAGCCCGTAAAGACGCCGGCGCGAAGCTTGCCCAGCGCGTCGGGCAGGTTGACCCGACCCGGATCGACGTTTTCCTTGACGGGATTTCCCTTGGGAAGCAGGATCATGGAGAGCCTCGGATTGCGGTGCAGCGGCGGGAAGAAACGTAAACGGCAGAAAACAGTGTTTCTTAGAACACTTTGCGGGCCTCTGTCAACCATTAAGATGGGAGGAATGGCCAACGCCGACCCTTCCGGTCGGGTTTGGGCCCGGGTGCAGAAGTCAGTTGCCGGTGGCCGGTAGCCGGTAGCCGGTAGCCGGTAGCCAGGGACCTGGGGCTTAGGGCCTGGGACCGCGGGCGGGGGAGTCGCTTCCGGTCGCAAGGGCGTTGATCCTCGGCCCCTAGAGGGCCTTGAGCAGGACCTCCCTCATGACCCGGCGCCGCCGCCGAACGAATTCGGCATACCCCTCCTTGGTCACGAAACGGGCCGGAGGACCCTCGTCGAGGGTCAGCAGCAGACTGTCCCGGAAGAGTTCGTGAAGATCCCGCCCCGTGGCCCCCCGCAGAAAGCTCTCCCAGAGGCTGCCGCCGGCGGCCAGAGCCTCCCCGCTCTCCACCGCCTCCCCCTCGGCGTCAAAGAGATGCAGGGAGAGGATCTCCTCACGGTCGGTCTCCCCGCTCCCCGCCTTCTCGGCCACCAGGACCCCTCCCTCCAGGGGCAGGGAGTCGAGGGACGCGGCGTCCAGAAGGGCCTGCTGACAGGCCTTGTGAAGGAACCCCCGGCGGCGGGTGCGCATGTCCTGAAAAAAAGAGCCATCCTCGCCGTTCGTCGCCTCCCCGCAGAGAGGGCACTCGGGGAGCAGGCGGCGCAGTCTGGCCAGCGGCACCTCTTCGGAAAGCTGAGTCTCCAGGGCGAAGCACTGGTTGGCCGGGCGCCCCCCCCCTTCGCACCGCTCCAGGACAAAATCGGCCAGGGTCCGGAACTGATGGTGGACATTGGTGTAGCGGGCGTGAGTGAGCACGGGATAGGTCCGGCTGGAGAGGTTGGTGGCCAGCCCCTCGACCTTGGGACTTTTGGCGATATAGGTGTCGACCACCTGGTAGCCCCGCTCCTCGGCGGCCGAGGTGAGGAACTGGTGGATGCCAATGTCCCCCCGGAGCTTGAGACGCTTGTCGACCAGGCTGGGGACGAGCCAGAGCTTCTCGGGGTCCCCCCCGATCTGCTCGAGGGTCTGCCGGATGGAGGCGACGTTGACCAGGGAGGCCCGATCCTTGACCGGGATCAGGACGAGGTCGGCGGCGAGCAGGGCATTCTGGGTGAAGTAGTCGAGAATGGGGCGGGTGTCGAGAACCAGGATCCCCGAGAGTCCCGAGCGGGCGAGGACCCGGCGCAGATGCCCGGGATCGTCGTCGGGGGGGGAGAGGCCCCGGTCCGAGGCCAGGAACTGGACGCCGAACTCCCCCATCTGCGCCAGGTCGGCGGCGGGAGTCCCGTCGAAGAGCCCGGCAACGGAGGGGCCGTAGTGGCGACCGATGGCGAACATGCTGTCGACGCTGAAGTGGTTGTCAAAGCTGGCGATGGTGACGGGAAGGTCCTCCCGCAGGGCCTTGAGAAAGACGGCGAGGTTGGTGGCGATGGTGGTCTTTCCCACCCCCCCCTTCTCGCTGGCCACGGTCACCACGAAAGGATAGCTCTGCTCCATGCACCCTCCCTATCCGGTCTGATCGAGCTCCAGGGCCTCCCACCGGCGGTAGGCCTCGCCGAGCCTCTCCTGCAGGGCCCGGTGCCCGTCGCTCGCCTCCCGCCAGCGATCCTTGTCCTGGTAGAGGGAGGGGTCGGCCATCACCTGTTCGCACTCGGCCAGCTCCCGCTCCAGAGCCTCGATCGATTCCTGCACCTCGCGCAGTTCACGCAGGCGCTTCTGCTCGCTGCGCTGGGCCCCCTTGCGCTGCTCGTGCTGACGCCGTCGCTCCTCCTTGTCGGCCCCGGCGGGAAGCTCCTGCGCTTCGGCCAGGGTCTCGACCCGCAGCCGGCAATGGCTTGAGTCCCCCTGGCCGGCCTTGGCCCGCAGGAAATCCTCATAGTTGCCGATATGGGAAACGACCCGGCCGCCCCCCACCTCCAGAACACGCGTGGCGAGTGCGTCGACGAAGTAGCGGTCGTGGGAGACGAAGACCAGGGTCCCCGAATAGCCCTTGAGGGAGTCGAGGAGCACTTCCTTGGAGGCCAGATCGAGGTGGTTGGTCGGCTCATCGAGCAAAAGCAGGTTGGCCGGCCGCAGCAGCAGGATGGCCAGGGCCAGCCGGTTGCGCTCCCCCCCCGAGAGGACCGAGACCCGTTTGTGCACGTCGTCGCCGGAGAAGAGGAAGGTGCCGAGGATGTCCCGCACCTTCGGCACCATGGCGTAGGGGGCCGCGTCGGTGATCTGTTCGAGGACCGTGCGAGCCGGGTCGAGAACGCGGGCCTGGTCCTGGGCGAAATAGGCCAGCGAGAGGTTATGCCCCTCGATGCGCTCCCCTCCCTGGGGTACCTCGACCCCCGCCAGAAGGCGCATCAGGGTCGACTTGCCGGCGCCGTTGGGCCCCACCAGGGCGACCCTCTCCCCCTTCTCAACCACCAGGTCGACCTTCTCCAGGACCGTCTTTGCGCCGTAGGCCTGTCCCGCCCCCTTGAGCTCCAGGGCGACGCGTCCTCCCTTGGGGGGCTCGGGAAAGCGAAAGGCGATCTTCCTGCGCTGGGGAGGAACCTCGATGCGTTCGATCTTCTCGAGCTGCTTGACCCGGCTCTGCACCAGGGATGCCTTGTTCGCCTGGTAGCGGAAGCGGGAGATGAAGGCCTCGATCTTGGCGATCTCTTCGTCCTGACGCGTCTTGGCCTCGAGCAGAGCGCTTACGCGCCTCTCCCGCTCGGCGAGGTACTTGCTGTAGTTGCCCGGATATTCGCTGAGAGCTCCGTTCCAGACCTCCACGATGCGCCCCACCACCTGATCGAGGAAGAAGCGGTCGTGGGAGACCAGCACCACCGAGTGGGGGTAGCCCGTCAGGTACCCCTCCAGCCAGTCGCGGGCCGGCAGGTCGAGGTGGTTGGTCGGTTCGTCGAGCAGGAGCAGGTTGGGCCTCTGAAGCAGCAGCTTGGCCAGGGCGATGCGCATCTGCCAGCCGCCGGAGAAGTGCTCGCAGGATTTTTCCCGGTCCTCCTCGGAAAAGCCCAGCCCTCGGAGCACCTTGCCGATCTCCGCCTCCATCTCGTACCCACCCCCCAGGCGGAAGGCCTCCTGAAGCCCGGCGTAGCGGTCCATGTCGGCGGGGTCATGGCGGTCGGAGATCGCCTTCTCCAGCCGGGACATCTCCTTCTCCACGGCCAGCAGTTCGGCAAGAGCGGAGCGGACCTCCTCGAAAAGGGTTCTCCCCCGGTGTTCCAGACCGTCCTGGGGGAGGTAACCGAAGGTCGTCCCCTTGGCGGACTGCACCTCTCCGCCGTCGGGGGTCACCTGGCCGGCGAGCATCCGGAGCAGCGTGGTCTTGCCGGCACCATTCTCGCCGCAGAGACCGATGCGGTCCCCCGGACGGATATGCCAGTTGATGGCGTTGAATATCCGCCTGTCGGCGAAATCCTTGATGATGTTTCTGAGCTGCAGCATGGGGGAGTTATAGCACAGGGGGATGGGAAATGGAAAATGGTGAATTGAGGAGGCCGCCCCCCTCTACTTCCACCGGGAACCCGAGACGGCGAAACCCCTTATTCTTCGGGATTTCCCACTATCCAAGCCCCTGCTTCTCTGTTATAGTTGCGCCGGCCGGGGCGAGAACCTGTCACCCCGCTTCGCACCATCTCTCCGGGCCCTCGGGGCCCTGGACCATAGAGACATCCTCCAAAGCGCGCCTCTCCCCGGAGCCGGCCGCACGCAGACCCGGGATCAAGCCCCCAGGGACCGGCGGAGCGGCGGCACGAAGGCAGAGAGCGCACAGGCGGCACCTGCCGCCATCAACCCATTGCCGCCCCCGCCGGAACCCGATTCCGCGGCGGGCCGAAGGAACAAACCGATCATGACCAAGAAAATGCTGATCAACGCCTCCCATACCGAAGAAAACCGGGTGGCCATCGTCGACGAGGGGATTCTGACCGAACTCGACATCGAAATCGCCGGACGGGAGCAGACCAAGGGGAACATCTACAAGGCCACCGTCGTGCGGGTCGAGCAGGGCCTTCAGGCCGCCTTCATCGACTTCGGAGCCGAGCGGCTCGGATTTCTTCAGATGGGAGAGATCCACCCCACCCTCTACCGCCACCGCGGCGAGGGTGACAAGGGGCGTCCCCGCATCAACGACATTCTCCATCGGGGGCAGGAGCTGCTGGTCCAGGTCGTCAAGGAGGAGCGCGGGACCAAGGGGGCGGCGCTGACCACCTTTCTCTCCCTGCCCGGCCGCTTCATGGTGCTGATGCCGGGCAGCGACCTCAAGGGGCTCTCCCGAAAGATCGAGGACGCCGGCGAACGCAAGGAGCTCAAGGCCGCCATGGCCCTGATGGAGGTCCCCGCCGACATGGGGTACATCGTGCGCACGGCGAGCATCGGCAAGAGCAGGGAAGAGCTCAACCTCGACCTCGACTACCTGATGCGCCTCTACCGCAACATCCAGGAGAAGGCCGGCCAGGTCAAGGCGCCGGCTCTGATCTACAAGGAATCCAACCTGGTCATCCGCTCCATCCGGGACTACTTCAGCACCGACATGGACGAGGTGCTGGTCGACGACCCCCGGGTCTTCCAGGAGGCCCGGGACTTCTTCCAGCAGGTCATGCCCGATTACGCCCGCCTGGTGAAACTCCACCAGGAGCGTCGGCCGATCTTCTCCCGCTACCAGATCGAGGAGCAGATCGAGACCATCTACAAAAACAAGGTCCTTCTCCCCTCCGGCGGCTCCATCGTCATCGACGCCACCGAGGCCCTGGTGGCCATCGACGTCAACTCGGGAAAGATGACCGGAGAGCAGGGGATCGAATCGACGGCCTTCAAGAGCAACCAGGAGGCGGCGGCGGAGGTGGCCCGGCAGCTGCGCCTGCGCGACCTGGGAGGCCTGATCGTCATCG
>JBFHXN010000134.1:0-6764 GCA_041598955.1 Desulfuromonadales bacterium
CCATGTGGCAGGCCTTTCTTCGTGGTGATCGGAGGGTGGAGCCTCGCCTCAGCGGGAGGTCCCCATCAGGTCGGCATACTCCTCTTCGACCAGTTCCTTGTGATGATGGGTGGAGGAGGCGTTGGAGAGGTAGATCTTTTTCACCTCGGGATCGCTGATCTTGGCGGCGGTCTGACGCAGGTACCGCTCCAGGGCCTCTTCCTTGTCGATGGCCAGTTCAAGAGCCTTGCGCTCGTCGAAGTCCCCGATCATCAGCTCCTCGAGGTCGGCGAGCCAGACCGAGTCGGCATTGGCCGGCTGGGCGATGAATTCTTCGAAGGGGGGAAGCTCCCCTCCCCGGTAGACCTTGTAGAACTGGCGGGCATGCTCGAGCTCCTCGCGGGCGAGGAGCTCGAAGACCTTGCGGGCCTTCTCCTCGGCGATGCGCTCGGCGCAATAGCGATAATAATCCATGGCGTCCTTTTCGGTCTGGACGGCCTCCTTGATGGCCTGCTGCAGGTCGATCTTTTCGGTCATGAACCTCCTCCTGGGGTATGGGATGTCAATGGGCGGACACTGTAGCACATTTTCCGTCCAGGGGCATTCCCCATGCGCTCAGCAGGACATTTATCCTATCCCGCCGGTTCGGAAATAGGGATGAATTTTATTATAGACAGCTAATCCCGGTTGGAGTAGCATGGCCATTGTTCATTAAGTCTTTATATTCAAGGAATACAAATATTCTAATTTCGTCACACCGCCAAAGGAGGTTTCCGTGTCGCGCCTGCTAAAGAGCAAACTGAGCCGCCGCCGCTTCCTCGGAGTCTCGTCCTGCGCCCTGGGCGCCGTCGCCCTCGGTTCGCAGTTCGAGGTGCTGCAGGCCCTGGCGGGACCCGAAGGTCAGGGGGCGCCATCCCCCCTGCCGGTGCGGAGCGTTTTCACCAGTTGCGAGATGTGCGTCAACAAGTGCGCGGTGATCGCCCGGGTACGCAACGGCGCCATCCACAAGCTCGACCCGAACCCCGCTTTCCTGAGGAGCCGCGGGATGCTCTGCGCCCGGGGCAACGCAGGTCTTCAGAGCGTCTACGACCCCGACCGCCTCAAGTATCCCCTTATCCGGGTCGGGGCCCGGGGGGAGGGAAAGTGGCGCCGGGCCTCCTGGGATGAGGCCCTCGACCTTGTAGCCGCGCGGATGACGGAGGTCGCCGAACGCCACACCCGGGCCGGGGTCATGTTCGCCTCCACCGAGGGGTTCCAGGAGGAGTTTTTCCTGCGCCTCGCCGAATGCTTCGGCTCCCCCAACACCCTGCGTCACCCCACCCTCTGCCTCGCCTCCAACCTCCAGGGCTTCGGCGCCACCTTCGGCACCAGCCCCTTCCCCGACGTGCTCCACGCCGACTACCTGATCATGAGCGGCGCCAACCGCGCCGAGGCCCTTTTCACCCCCGACAGCATCGACATGATCGCCGGCGAGGGGGGAGCGCGCAAGATTGTCTACCTCGACCCCCGCTTCACCAAGACCGCGGCCAAGGCCGACGAGTGGTACCCCATCCGCCCCGGGACCGACCTCGCCTTCGTGCTGGCCCTCACCCACGTCATGGTGCGGGAGAACCTCTACGACCGCTCCTTCGTCGAATCGATGACCGTCGGTTTCGAGGAGCTGGGCCCGCACCTGGAGCCCTACTCCCCCGAATGGGCCGCCGGGGAGTGCGACATCCCCGCCGCCGACATCCGCCGCATCGCCCGGGAGTTCGCCGCGGCGGCCCCCCGGGCCGTCTACTACCAGGGGCGCCGCTCCTCCTTCTTCGACAACGACACCCAGCTGCGCCGGGCCATGGCCATCCTCAACGCCCTGGCGGGCAACTGGGACGTCAAGGGGGGGATGCTCCCCTCGGGCAAAATCCCCCTCGGGGAGAACGCCTACATCGCCCCCTGGTACGACGATGTCCCCGAACGCCTCGACGCCGGCAGCGTGACCTACCTCTCGGAAAAGGACGGCGCCTGGAAGCCCTTCCGGGACAGGGTGCTCTCGGGAGAGCCCTACCCGGTGAAGGGGATGATGGTCTACAAGCAGAATCCCCTCCAGGCGGTTCCCAACCGGGGAAAGACCCTGGCCATGATGGAACAGATGGAGTTCATCTGCACCATCGACATCGCCATGAGCGACACGGCCTGGTACTCGGACGTGGTTCTGCCCGAGGCGACCTATCTCGAGCGCCTCGATCCCATCCATGTCCTCTCCGGGCCGGTGCCCGAGGCGGTCATGCGCACCCCCTGCATCGAGCCCCTCTTCGAGACGCGCCCCAACCTCTGGATCATGCAGCAGCTCGCCCGGCGCCTGGGGGATGAGATCGCCGAATCCTTCGACTTCACCATGGAGGAGTTCATCGCCAATCAGGCCGAGGGGCACCCGGAGATGCTCGAGGCCCTCCAAACCCGCGGGGTCTACCGGCAGATCGAGGAGCCCGCCTACGGCGCCAGCCGAGGCAAGCGGCTGGCCACCCGCAGCGGCAAGATCGAGCTCTACTCGGCCAAATACGCCTCCGAGGGGCTCGACCCTCTTCCCGTCTACCGCCCACCGCTGGCGCCCCCGGCGGGACGCTACCGCCTGCTGCTGGGACGCACGGCCTACTTCACCCACGGCACGACGCAGAACAACCCCTTCCTTCACGACCTGATGGCGGAGAACGCCCTCTGGCTTCACCCCGACGAGGCCCGGCGCCTGGGCCTTCGGGACGGCGCCCCGGTGCGGGTGCGCAGCAGCGTCGGCGAGGAGCGGCTCTGCCTGAAGGTGACGGAGAAGATCCGCCCCGACTGCGCTTACATGGACCACGGCTTCGGGGTTCTCTCCAGGGGGCTGAGCCGCATCCACGGGCGGGGTGCGAGCGACGCGGCCCTGCTCGAGGACCATGTGGAGCCGATCTCGGGCAACGTCGCCCTGCACCAGACCTTCGTGGAAATCCTCCCCGCCTAGGGCGGGCCTGGCTGAAAAGGAGAGAAGAGGATGAGCGAGAAGCGCTACGCCATCGTGCTGGAGACCCGCCGGTGCCTCGATTGCAAGGCCTGCACCGTGGCCTGCAAGGCCGAGAACCTGGTCCCCCTGGGACCGGAGAACCACCGCAACTGGGTCACCGAGGAGAGGCTGCGGGGGCGCTACCCCCGTCTCGGCCAGGAATTCACCCCGGGGCAGTGCATGCACTGCGGCAACGCCCCCTGCAAGAGGGTCTGCCCGACCCGGGCCACAGGGGTGAGCCCCGAGGGGATCATCACCGTCGATGAGAAGAAGTGCATCGGCTGCAAGTACTGCATGACCGCCTGCCCCTACGACGCCCGCTACTACAGCGAGGAACTTGGCGCCGTGGACAAGTGCACCTTCTGCGCCCACCGCCTTGCGCAGGGAAGGCTCCCGGCCTGTGTGGAGACCTGCCCCACCAAGGTGCGCACCTTCGGGGACCTGGGGGACCCGCAGAGCGCCGTCTCCCGGCTGCTGGCCAAGGCTCCCCACCGGGTTCAGAAGCCCGAGATGGGAACCCGCCCCTTTCTCTTCTACCTGGTCTAAGGAGGGCATTTCATGAGCGCCATCACCGCCGTCATCAAGCGCCCCGTCGAATGGGCCTGGTTCGGGCTGCTCGCAGCCGCCATGCTCGCCGGAGCCGTCGCCGTGGGCTTCGTCATCGCCAAGGGGCACGGCCAGGTCTTCAACCTTACCCGGGAGATCCCCTGGGGGATCCTCATCTCCACCTACGTCTTCTTCGTCGTCTCCTCCACGGGGCTCTGCCTCGTCTCGAGCCTGGGAGACGTCTGGGGCTTCAGGGAGTTCGAGGTCATCGGCCGGCGGGGGCACCTGCTCGCCATCCTGACCCTGGTGACCGGCTTCGGGGTCATGGCCATGGAGCTCAACCACCCCTTCCGCATGGCTCTCTACGCCATCATCAGCCCCAACCTGAGCTCCCCCATCTGGTGGATGGGGACCCTCTACGGCGTCTACCTGATCCTGCTCTGCGGCGAGTTCACAGCCCTGATGATCGGCAGCCGCCGCCTCTCCTTCGTCTTCGGCCTGCTGGGGTTCTTCGCGGCGATCAGCGCCCACTCCAACCTAGGCGCCGTCTTCGGACTGCTCGAGGCCCGGCATTACTGGTACGGCTCCTTCCTCCCCATCTACTTCATTCTCTCGGCCCTGGTCTCCGGAGGCGCCCTGACCGCCCTGATCGTCTATTTCAACCACCGGGCCCGGGGGATTCCCCTCTCGGCCGACTACCAGCGATTCATGCTGACCGTCGGCCGGCTGCAGGCCCTCTTCCTCGGCATCCTCATGTTCTTCATCATCTGGAAAATCATCCCGGGGGTCTACGGACAGCCCCCGGAAAAATACGAGGCCACCATGGCCCTGGTCAGCGGGCCGCTGGCCTTCAACTTCTGGTTCTTCGAGGTCCTGGTCGGGATGGTGATTCCCTTCCTGCTGCTGGTCAACCGGCGCACCCTCACCCCCTTCGGGGTCACGGTGGCAGGCCTGCTCTGCACCGTCGGGATTTTTTTCATGCGCTACGATCTGGTCATCGCCGGCCAGATCGTTCCGATGCGTGAAAGTGCCGGCGAGGGCCCGGTCAGGCTGCTCCAGTATTTCCCGTCCCTGGCGGAGATGGCCATCGTCGCCGCCGCGGTTGCCTTCTGTCTCTTTCTCTATACCCTGGCCGAGAAGTTCCTCCCCATGGAGGGGGGGCACCGGCACTGAACCTTCGGTCGGACAGAGGAAAAAAGAAAAAGGGTCGGCCCCGATGGGAGCCGGCCCTTTTTCATGGCAGCAAAAGAGAGTCTGTTTCAGGCCGGAGAGCCGGCAAAACGCTCCCGTTCCAGGCGACTGAAGCGCTCGAGGAGCCGCGCCCCCCAGCGGTAGAGGGGGTGGGCCGTTTCGTCTCCGTCGAGGCGGCCGCAGAACTCGAAAACCCAGGGATGGAGAAACTCCCTGCAGAAAGCGGCCTGCCGCCGAGCATAACCCTCCGCCGCCTCCCCGTCCGAGTCCTCCAGGGCCCTGGCTTCCTCCTCGGCGAGGTGAGCCATGAATTCGAGTTCCAGCCACAGGGAATCGGGGGGCTCGGAAGAATCCTCGGGGCTCACCCCCGCCTCCCGGTAGGCGGCGAGCACGGCCCGGGTACTCTCCCCCATGAGGCGGGGCTCGCTTTCCAGGTAGACCGCTCCGTAGGGGGGGGCCGGCACCCCGCCGGGCCGGTTGATGAAGAGCCCGGTGTAGGCGGTCTGCAGCTCGGCAAGCGCCTTGATCCCCTGTCCGGGGGGCGCCTCCGCTCCCACGAGGAATGCGGCCTCCTCGAGATTCTCCTGGTCGAGAAGGACCGCGGCCTCCCCATCGGGAAAGGCGAAGAGGTCACTGAGGATGGCATACAGGCCGCTGCGAAGTTCAGGGGAAAGCATGGCGTCACCTCCCGGGGACAGGATGTACAGGGCAAAGCGCCTTGAATCTTAGTCTTTCGGCGTGCTATAAGCAACCCCGTGTTCCCCGGTCTTCCTGTCCGGGGGAACCGAACATCCCATCCACGGGGGACCGCTTTCATGGAGCAGTTGCCGCTCGCCCTTCTCTGGTACTTCGCTTTTCTCTTCTCCACGGTGCTGCACGAGGCCGCCCACGGCTACGTGGCCCTGCGCCTGGGAGACCCGACGGCCTATCACGGGGGGCAGGTCACCATCGCCCCCTGGCCTCATATTCGGCGGGAGCCCTTCGGGACCGTTCTGGTTCCGGCCCTCTCCTTTATCCTGGGAGGGTGGATGATCGGCTGGGCGAGTACTCCCTACGACCCGGTCTGGGCGCGAAACTACCCCCGGCGCTCGGCCTGGATGTCCCTGGCGGGGCCCCTCTCCAACCTGATACTGGTGCTGGCGGCGGCCCTTTCCATCCGGCTCGGCGTGGCCCTCGACCTCTTCTACGCGCCCGATTCGGTCAACTTCTCCCATATCACGGCCGCCACCCAGGAGGGCATTTTCTCCGCCGTCGCCACCTTCCTGAGTATCTTCTTCTCCCTCAACCTGATCCTCTTCCTCTTCAACCTCATTCCCCTCCCCCCCCTCGACGGCAGCGGCGCCATCCCGCTCTTTCTCGGGGAGGAGAACGCCCGGCGCTATCTCGACTTCATCCAGAATCCGGGCTTCATGTTCCTCGGGATTTTCCTGGCCTGGAGAATCTTCGGCGACATCTTCGGCCCCCTTCACCTGGCCTGCCTCAACCTGCTCTACCCCGGAGTGGGATACCACTGATCCCACCCCTTCGACCAGGGGCTTGGCCTTATGGGTCCTGAGGTTCTCCCCCGGGACCCCCTGTGAAGCCCGGCGCACCAACGATTGGAACATTTCCTTCCCCAGGCCCCCCTTTTCCCCCTCTTGGATAAAAAAAGCCGCCCCCGACAGGGCGGCTTCTGCACCAGCTTTCAGACTTCAGGCGTGGACCTCAGTCGATAACGTTGCCGCGGGTCTCCACGTCGAAGATGGTCATGATCGAGGCGGCCGTGTAGGGGCAAACCTTGGATTCCTTGCCGCCAGCACGGTCCCAGAGGATGACCTCTTCACCACGGCGCTTGTCGAGCTCCACCCCTTCGGGCCGGACCTCCTTGAGAATCCGCCACATCTCCTCCTTGGTAAGGAGTTCGTAGCCTGCGAAGTCCTGATCCTCCCGCGCATCGCGCAGGAAGTTCTCGATCAGTTCGTAGTCGACGAAGTCGTTCTCCTTCCGCCACCACTTGATGAAGCCGAGGCTCGGGTCGCGGGTCTTCTTCAGTTCC
>JBFHXN010000135.1:0-6762 GCA_041598955.1 Desulfuromonadales bacterium
CACCCCGGCGGTGAAGTCCTGGGTCTTCTCGTCGACATCCCGGCTCTGCCCGGTGATGTGGCAGACGGTGCACTTGCTCATCCCGATGGACTGCTCGCTCCCCTCCCGCTCCTCCTGCCGGAACCCGGCGTGGAAGGTCAGGTTGGGCAGCTGGGGGATCGTCAGGTCGGCATGGTTTTTCCACTCCCGGCGGACGATGGAGAAGTCCTTGTTGGGGACGAAGTCTTCCCCATAAACGGTCGCCCGGCCGAACTGCTGAACACCAGCTGCCGGGGCTGCGGGTGTCACCGTGCCGGTAAGCGGACTGTAGGCTGTGAACCCACCGGGAATGTTGTCCGGGCTGAGCGGGTTCGCGCCAACAAAGGTACCGGTCCCACGTACACCGGCGTCGATGTAGTCGATCTTGTCGTGATCGAGCCAATGCAGAAAGCTGTCGTAGCTGGTGTCGAGCTTGAGTATCCGCTTGACGTCGATGTCGAGACCGTACTTCTGATCCCGGGAGCCCATGTAGTCGGCCTCAACCCCTACCGACACGCCGTTCTCGGCGCCGGTGAGATCGACCTTGCCGTAGACCTCCGCACCCTGGTCGGGACGGATAACCGAATATTCATTGACCCGCTTGACATCGTCGCTGATGCCGACCCCGGCGCCCCCGACCTCAACCGTGCCGCCAACTTCGGCGGCCAACAGCTGGGCGGGAGAGATCAGGGCGATCAGGGACGCGGCAAGCATCCACTTCATGTATCGCATCATGCTCCTCCTTAAACGCATCCAGTTAACGGGTCATTCCCTTGCCGCCAGCCGGCCAGCCGCGGCTATTGGTGGTGTCGACGGTCGGAGCGGTCTGCGAGGGCAGATCGCTGCCGTGGACCACACTGTGGCAGACGGTGCACTTGGTGCCGAAAGCCATTTGCCACCCTTCCGCACCGAATTTGTTGGTGATCGGAACCACCTGGTCGGGGGTTGCGGTAGCCAGGGTAGTAGCACCCGCACCCACTAGGTCGTTGACATTGCCGTCCCGGTCGGTGGCGCTCCAGGCGACATTGCCGGTCGGCTGGGTCGCACCGATGCGCAGGGTGTGGAAATGGCTCTCGTGGCACTGCAAGCAGAGGAAGGGCTCGTTCTGCTTAAGCAGGTTGTTGGCCACGGTGCCGTGGGGGTCGTGGCAGATGGAGCAGTCTTCCTGCACGGGAGCGTGCTCGAAGACGAAGGGCCCCTGGTAGCGGCTGTGGCAGTCGAGGCAGAGGTCGTTCTGGCGCTCGGCGGTCTTGAGCTCGCCGTGGGCGTTGTGGCAGGAGGAGCTGTTCATCTTCCCTTCCTTCACCGGGTGGTGGGAGGGGAAGCTGGCCTTGGCCATCTGCTCCTTGTGGCAGTCGTAGCAGAGCTCGGGGTCGGCCTTCTTGAGGTTGGCCTTGAGCGCCTTGCCCTGGGGATGCATGGTGTGGCAGTCGGTGCAGCCGACGTCGGCGAGGGCATGCTCGCTGTGCGTCCAGTCCATCACCTTGCCGCCGGAGTGGCAGGCCACGCAGATGGCGGCCGACTGGTCGGAAGCCAGCTTGGCGGGCTGGTTGATCTTGGCGATGTCGCCGCCGCCATCGACGTGCAGGCTGCCCGAGCCGTGGCAGGACTCGCAGCCTTTCTGCCAGCCCATCAGCTCGAAGTCGGCGAGCCGGCCGTGCACGTTCTTCTCGAGGGAGGCCGCTTTGTCTTCATGGCATCCCGCGCAGGTTTCCTGGCCCACGTACGTGGCGCCTTCGATGACCGGCAGGGTCAGCATCTTCTCGCGGATGGTCCCGGTGGCGCATGCCCCCAGGATCAACAGCAGTGGAAGAAGCCGCCCCAGCCATTTGGCTTTGGAGCCCGTGAACTTCCCTTGCATGATCTCTCCTTTCGTTACCTTCCTGACCCACGATCTGTCCATAAATACTGCTGCTGCCCGTCAACACAAAAACTTGACCGGCACCTCCTTTCCAGCCAAAGCCGGCTGATTACACAGGATTTCAGTTCCGCTATACATTACAGATTGCCGATGATAGGATAAAGCGAATCATTCTTATGCAGTCATTAGGGATTCTTATAATTTTTATTCATATATAGGACTTATTGAATGGAAACGCGCTATCTCAAGACCCTGGTCAAGGCCGCCGAGACCGGGAGTTTCTCCAAGGCAGCGGCGGAGCTCCACATCACCCAGTCCGCCGCCTCCCAGCGCATCAAGTTCCTCGAAGAGTTCTTCGGTCACCAGCTTCTCGACCGCTCGGGAACGGTCCTCGTCCCCACGGGAGCCGGAGAGATCGTCATCACCGGCGCCCGGCGGATCCTCGACCTGGAAAAAGGCCTGATGCAGGAGCTCAAACGCCTCGGCGGGGAAAAAAGGATCGCCCTCGGCTGCACCCCCACCTTCGGCACCGCCTACCTTCCCAAAGCCCTCAACGCCTTCATCCTCCAGCACGCCGACCTGGCCGACTTCAAGTTCATCTTCCACACCCCCCTGGCGGCCCTGCGCGGGCTGGAACAGAACGACTTCGACCTGGCCGTGATCGAGCACTGCGGCGACATCGACCTGAAGACCTTCAAGACCTTCGAGCTCCCCCAAGACGAGCTCGTCTTCATCAGCGCCCCCCGCCTCGGCCTCCCCACCGGGACTGCTCCCCTGGACGAGCTTCTCCCCCACCGCGTCTTCGTGCGCAAGGACGGCTGCAGCTCCCGGCAGATGCTCAAGGGAAACCTCGCCGTCCGGGGGCTCGAGCTCGAGGACTTCGGCGGGGTGGTGACCTCCGACGACTTCCGCCTCACCATCCAGACCGTCATCGCCGGGGGAGGGATATCCTTCATCTCCCGCGCCCTGGCCAAAAGCTACATCGAGTCCGGGGAGCTGCAGGCCCATCACGTCGAAGGCTTCACCCATTTCCGCTGCCGCACCGCCGCCCTCAACGTGCGCAAGGAGATGGACTTCATCCTCCAGGAATTCATCCGCTGCATCTACTCGGTCTTCGAGCCCGAGGAGCTCAAGGCTTCCGGCATCTCACCGGGGGACCTCGGACCGGCCGGGGGGGAATGTTCCAAATAGCGGCCCTGGAATCAAAAAGGCGGAAGCTTTCGCTCCCGCCTCGATCCGACCCGTCCCGCCCCTATTCTTCCGACCGCCGATCTATCTTCCATCCGTCATCACCACGAAGCGCCCGTCGAAATGCTTCTCGAGGATCGGCTTGACTTCACGCCACTCCAGCCCCCCGCCCCCGCAACCTGGCCTCGGGACCACCACCTCCCGCCATCCCCTTCGGTCGGCAAGGGCCACAAGCTCCTCGGCCGAGCGGTCGATGAGGCCCAGGTCGGGGCGATCGAGCCAGTGGTGTTCCACGGGAAAGCTGACCAGCCCGCCCCCAAGCTCGAAGACATGGTTGCCCTGAGCCTGCAGCAGGGCCCCCAGGGTGGCGGGCAGCTCCGGGAAACGCTCCCGGGCCTGCCGCGCGCAGCCCCTGGGCATGATGGCCGCGCCCCGGCGATCGACGGCTCCGTTGGTGGTGATCGCCACCACGGCCCGCCCCAGATAATCCCAGAGCTCTCCCTCGACCTCCCCCATGGCGCTCATCCCTTCCCCCCCCAGACGGGATCCTGGGCAAACTGCTCCCGCAGGCGCTCCTCCGGATTCTGCTCCCAGAACTCCTCCCGGGTGAAACTGAAGCGGTAGTTGCGGCAGTAGGCCTCGAGAAGACGGTAGGCGGCGTTGACCTGCCGGATGGCCTCGGCTCCCCCCTCCCCGGCTGCATCGGGGTGATGCCGCCGGAGCAGCTCGCGGTGCCTCGTCTTGAGCTGCCTGAGGGTGGCGCGCTCGGGCAAACCGAACAAGGCCAGCGCGGCACGGAGCTCTTCATAGGTCATGGGCGCCTCCCGGTTCCTTTCCTGGGTCGCTTTGTACATAGAAGACCATTTGAATAGAGGCATTCTGCCACAAGGCGCTCGAAGGACAAAGCTCACCTTCCCTTGGCGCCGCCGATTCCGACCTCTGGGGCCGGAAATAAATGTCAAGGGACTGCCGACCGGAATAAAACAGGCTGGCGAGGGCGTCTCCCTTGGGAAAAACCAGGGTGCCTGGGTCGCGCCCCCATGCTCCTCCACCGCGAGTGCACCGGCGCCGCCGGAAAAGAAATGGGGACATAACAACGTTATGTCATAAACAGTATTTTTTACCTTGACTCGCATTGGGCCTGGAGTAAGATACGTCTCACGTCCGGGAATTCTACCGGCCCCCCTTACCAAAAGGAGCGACCCGCCATGGAAGATCTCTGGAAGTTGGCCGACATGAGCTACAGGGTCAAGGACGTCGCCGACCGGGCCGAGTACGACCGCCTGGTCAACCGTTTCCGCGACGAGGAGCTGAGAAGCAACACCCGTGCGCTCCTTTTCGGCGACGATGCCATCCCCTGCCCCTTCCGTAATCCTACCCGCCGCTGACGCACCTGTTCGGCCCCACCCCAATCCCCTTCGCGAAAGCACCGGCCGGTGCCACGCCCCCTCCATGCTCCGGCTTCGAAATCCCTTGCCGCCCCCCCTTCGACTGTGCTAATAGACAGGCTTTGCTACATATTTACGCTCGGAGACCTAGGACTTGTCATGGACCTGAAAATCCTCCCCCTCGCGAACAAGAAACCGCCCGTGCTAGACGAGTCGAAACTCCAGTTCGGCAAGCAGTTCACCGACCGGATGTTCGTCATGGAGTACGACGCCGGCCGCGGCTGGCACTCGGCGCGCATCCAGCCCTACGGTCCCTTCGCCATGGACCCGGCGGCGGCGGTGCTTCACTACGCGCAGGAGATCTTCGAGGGGCTCAAGGCCTTTCGCCGCCCCGACGGGAAGGTCGCTCTTTTTCGCCCCCTCGACAACATCCGCCGCTTCAACCGCAGCGCCGCCCGGATGTGCATGCCCCAGTTGGACGAGGCCTTTTTCCACAAGGCCCTCAAGGAACTTGTGCGGCTCGAGGCCGACTGGGTGCCCAAGAGCGCCGGGACCAGCCTCTACATCCGGCCGACCATGATCGCCACCGACCCCTACCTGGGGGTGAAACCCTCCGACAGCTACCTCTGCTACATCATCCTCTCGCCGGTGGGCGCCTACTACAAGGGGGGGATCAGTCCCGTCAAGATCTGGATTTCCGACGAATATATCCGCTCGGCCCCCGGGGGCACCGGCGAGGCCAAGACCGGCGGCAACTACGCCGCGAGCCTTTTCGCCTCCGCCGAGGCCGGGCGCCAGGGCTTCGACCAGGTGCTCTGGCTCGACGCGGTGCACCGCAAATACGTCGAGGAAGTGGGGAGCATGAATATCTGCTTCCTCTACGACGGCAAGGTGGTCACCTCCCCCCTCAAGGGGACCATCCTCGACGGCATCACCCGCCGCTCCGTGCTCCAGCTGGTGCGGGACATGGGCCTCGAGGTGGAGGAGCGCGCCCTGAGCGTCGACGAGATCCTCGAGGGGGCCCAAAACGGCAAGCTGGTGGAGGCCTTCGGCACCGGCACCGCGGCGGTGGTCTCCTCCGTGGGCCAGTTCACCTACCGGGATCGCACCGCCCACCTGAGCAACGGCAAGGCGGGCGACCTGACCATGAAGCTCTACGAAACCCTGACGGGCATCCAGTACGGCCGGCAGGCCGACCGCCACGGCTGGGTGGAAGTTCTCTGACAGACACAGGCCAGTAGTTCAATTGGTAGAGCACCGGTCTCCAAAACCGGGGGTTGGGGGTTCGAGTCCCTCCTGGCCTGCCAGAAAGAAGAAAGCCTCCGCCCATCCCGGGCGGAGGCTTTCTTCTTTTCAACCGCCTTCCTTTCCGTCACGCCTGCTCCTTTTTTAAGCATCCCCTCCTCCACCTCCCCTGGTCGCCCTTGCCAACTCCGCTGAAAACACTAGAATTCCTCAATGGCACACCCCTTGCGACACAAGGGGGACATCCTCAAAAGACATGGAGGTACAACGATGTACTCTTTGACCCTTCGCCTGATCGCACCCCTGGCACTCCTCGCCCTTCCCTCCCTCGCCTTCGCTGAGGATGCCCTGAGCGCCGGAGACACCGCCTGGCTGCTCGCCTCCTCGGCCCTGGTCCTGGTCATGCTCCCGGGCCTGGCCCTTTTCTATGCCGGCATGGTCCGGGCCAAGAACGTCCTCTCCACCAGCATGCATACCTTCGCGGCCCTCGCCATCATCGGCGTCCAGTGGGTCGTGCTCGGCTACTCCCTCGCCTTCGGCGGGGAGGGGGCCTTCATCGGGGGCTTCGCCAACATCTTCCTGATGGGCATCACCCCGGAGAGCCTGAGCGGCACCATCCCGACCTACGTCTTCGTCATGTTCCAGGGGATGTTCGCCATC
This sequence comes from Desulfuromonadales bacterium, assembly GCA_041598955.1. Lineage (GTDB taxonomy): Bacteria > Desulfobacterota > Desulfuromonadia > Desulfuromonadales > JBFHXN01 > JBFHXN01. The sequence continues at coordinate 6,361 of JBFHXN010000135.1, forward strand.
ATCACCGCGGCCCTCATCTCCGGAGCGGTGGCCGAGCGGATGAAGTTCTCCACCTACTGCGTCTTCATCCTGCTCTGGTCGACCCTGGTCTACGATCCCCTGGCCCACTGGGTCTGGGGGCCGGGGGGATGGCTCGCGGCCGACGGCGCCCTCGACTTCGCCGGTGGAACCGTCGTCCACCTCTCCTCGGGGGTTTCGGCCCTCGTGGTCGCTCTCTTTCTCGGCAAGCGCAAGGGATATCCCCACGAGCGGATGTTCCCCCACAACCTCCCCATGACCCTGCTCGGGGCGGGACTGCTCTGGTTCGGATGGTTCGGCTTCAATGCCGGAAGCGCCCTCTCCGCCGGGGGGAGCGCGGGGCTCGCCTTCGCCACGACCCAGACCGCCGCCGCCGCCGGTGCC
>JBFHXN010000136.1:0-6646 GCA_041598955.1 Desulfuromonadales bacterium
CCCATCAAGACCATCGGCGACATCCGCAAGATCTACACCCCGGGGGTGGCCATCATCTGCCGGGACATCCAGAAAAAGCCCGACCTGGCCTGGAAATACACCGCCATCCCCAACCAGGTGGCCATCGTCACCAACGGCACCGCCATCCTCGGCCTGGGGGATATCGGAGCGGTGGCGGGGATGCCGGTCATGGAGGGGAAAGCGGCCCTCTTCGATCACTTCGTCGGTATCAGCGGGGTTCCCATCCTCATCCAGAACAGGGACCCCAAGGTCATCATCGAGACGGTGAAAAACATCGCCCCGACCTTCGGCGCCATCAAGCTCGAGGACATCGCCGCTCCCGAGTGCTTCGAGATCGAGGACCTTCTCGACGAGGCCCTCGACATCCCGGTCATGCACGATGACCAGCACGGCACGGCCGTGGTGGTGCTCGCGGCCCTGCTCAACACGACCCGCTTCTCCGGGCTGATGCTCGCCAAGTCGGCCATCGGGGTGATCGGCCTGGGAGCTGCCGGGATGGGGATCTCCAAGCTGCTCCTCGCCCACGGGGTGAAGAGCGTCATCGGAACCGACCTCAAGGAATCGGCCCGGCAGATGCTCGTCGACGCCGGTGGCAAAGGGGGGACCCTCGAGGAGGTGATGGCCGAATCGAACATCGTCATCGCCACCACCGGCTGCCCGGGGCTGATCAAGCCGAAGATGGTTCGGAAGGGGCAGGTGATCCTCGCCCTCTCCAACCCCAACCCGGAGATCGGTCCGGAGGAGGCGGTGGCGGCGGGCGCCGCCTTTGCCGCCGACGGCAAGAGCGTCAACAACGCCCTGGGGTTCCCCGGGATCTTCCGCGGGGCCCTGAACGTGCGGGCCACCCGCATCAACAACAAGATGAAGCTCGCCGCCGCCAAGGCCATCGCGGCCTGCGCCGAGGAAGGGGAGCTCGTCCCCTCCATCCTCCATCCCGAGGTGCACAAGAAGGTCGCCGAGGCGGTGGAGCGGGCGGCCCTCGAATCGGGGGTGATCAAGCCCTGGGAGTAGGGGAGGCGCTCCTGCGGGGAAGGGCTGCCCCGGAAGCGCCCCCAGGGCCCCTTCCTCTGAACCAGGGACAAAAAAAGACGCCTCTTCGGGCGTCTTATCTCCTGCTTCTGCCGGGCGGTGTCGTAAAGCCGGGTTGATGGTTCTTTTCTTCTAGTGGATCTCTTTTTTCTTCGGCCCCTCGATGGTCACCTTTTTGCCGCCGACCACTTTTTTCATCGGCATGGTGATCTCGAGAATGCCGTCGTCAAAGGAAGCGTGCACCGCTTCCGTGTTGGCCCCTTCGGGCAGCGTCAGTTTGCGCATGAAGGAGCCGTACCGGGATTCCCGGACCAGGTAATCCTCCTCCTTGGTCTCCTTGGTGAGCTTGCGCACGCCGCGGATGGTGAGGAGGTTCCCATCGACGCTGACATCCAGGTCTTCCTTGCGGATGCCGGGGAGTTCCGCCTGCACGTGCAGGGTGTTGTCCCTGACGAAGGTGTTCACAAGGGGAGTGCGTGCGGCACCGGTTTCCTGCAGGGCCGTTTCACCCCCTCCGAAGGTGCGGCGGAAGATGTCGTCGATCTCCCTGTGGAGGGTTCCGAGTTCCCTACCCATGTCCCTGAACGGGTCCCAACGAATGGGTAACATGATCTGTCACCTCCTTCTCTTTTTTCCCGTCCCGGCAGTCAAAGAACGTCATTCTTCCATGTAGTTATGCTAATCCCGCTATCGCCCCCTGTCAAGGCGGCGGGACCCGGGCGGCCGTGTCCCGGTCAGGGCTGACCAGAGATCCCGACCGGGTCGACTCCCCGGGGGGGGCTCGGCCCGGTGAAGGGTGTGCACCTCGCCGACCAGGTAGGTCTGGGAGCTCACCCTGCGAATCTCGAGAAGGGTGCATTCGAGCTGGAGCGGCCCCCCGACCAGCAGGGGAACCCCGACCCGGCTGCCCCGCCGCAGGACAAGGCCCGCCCGGGTGAGGCCTCCGCGCAAATCCCCTGCCAGGACCCCGTCTTCCCGTATCGCCTCCATCTGCCTCCCGTCGAGGTAGTTCACCGAAAAAGGCTCCCCGGGCCTCAGGGTCTCCCCCTCCAGGCCCAGCGGCAGGGCCAGGGTGGCAAGGGGCGGTTGGACGCAGACCAACCCCACCCATACGACCGGGAAAATGCGCAGCGGTCTCCGGAACCGGCCGAATAGGGCCAGGGCCGTGGGGGGCGGCATGAGGATCGTGTCGATGCGGTCAAGGGAATCTGGCATGGGACTCTCCGGGGCCGGGAACGCCTCTCTTTCCATTGAACCACCGGACTCCGGTTTGCACAAGGGGGGCAAATATTTCTTGACATGGTTGCTAGAGTTTATTAGATAAATATCTAGCAATCTTTGGAGGATAATTCCGATGAAACTTTCGACAAAAAGCCGATACGGCGTGCGAGCTCTCTTCGACATGGCCTTCAACGCCGGCAACCTCCCGGTGCAGATCAAGGACATCTCCCGCCGGCAGGCGATCTCTCCCCGGTACCTCGAACAGATCTTCCAGGACCTGAAAAAGGCAGGGCTGGTCAAGAGCCGGCGCGGTCCCCAGGGAGGCTACATGCTCTCCCGCAAGCCCGAGGAGATCAACGTGGGGGAGATCATCATGGCCGCCGAGGGGCAGGTGAAGCTCGTCGACTGCGGCACGGAAGTCCCCTGCCAGGAGCGCAAGAAGCGCAAGGGCAAGAGCAAGCAGCTCTGCGAATTCGACAACCTCTGCGTGACCCAGATCCTCTGGAACGAAGCCACCCGTCGCCTCACCGACTATTTCGGCAACATCACCCTCAAGGACCTCTGCGAGAAGGGGAAGGAGCTGGGGCTTGAGAAGGAGCTGGATCACCGCTACATGTATTTCATTTGAGAGGCTTGGGACATACCAGGCATCGCGGCCATCGGCCTGGCCAGATGGTTGCCCAAATCCGCTTTTCCAGCAGTTCGAAAATCTCCTACAACCCGTGGAGTGAGCCATGCCGACCACCGTCAGTGAACAGACCCTGGGGCAGATTTTCAATACGCCGCTGGTGCGCCTGAACGTCCTCACCGGCCCCAAGGACGCCTTTGTCTGGGGGAAGATGGAGGCATCCAACCCCGGCGGGAGCGTGAAGGATCGCATCGCCCTGGCGATGATCGAGCAGGCCGAAAAGGATGGCTGCATCAAGCCGGGAGACACCATCGTCGAGCCGACCAGCGGCAACACCGGCATCGGCCTCTCCCTGGTCTGCGCGGTGAAGAAGTACAAGCTGATCCTGACCATGCCCGACACCATGAGCATGGAGCGGCGGAGGCTTCTGGGCGCCTATGGCGCCGAGCTGATCCTCACCCCCGGCAACCTGGGGATGCGCGGCGCCATCGAGAAGGCCGAGGAGGTCGCCGCCGCCAAGAAGGCCTTTCTGCCCCAGCAGTTTAAAAATCCGGCCAACCCGAGGGTTCACGAGCAGACCACGGGCCCCGAAATCGTCAAGGCCCTCGAGGGGAAGATCGACGCCTTCGTCGCGGGGGTTGGAACCGGGGGGACCATCACGGGGGTCGGCCACGTGCTTCGGGCCCACAACCCCAAGGTGCATATCTCGGCCGTGGAGCCCGCCGACTCCCCCGTCCTCTCCGGCGGAGACCCCGGCCCCCACAAGATCCAGGGAATCGGCGCCGGCTTCATCCCCGACATCCTCGACACCTCCGTCTACAACGAAGTGCTCACCGTGACCAACGAGGAGGCGATGAACATGGCCCGCCGCCTCGCCCGCGAGGAGGGGATCTTCAGCGGCATCTCCGCCGGCGCCAACGTCTTCGCCGCCCTCAAGGTGGCCCGCCGCCTCGGCCCGGGCAAGAACGTGGTGACGGTGCTCTGCGACACCGGCGAGCGCTACCTCTCCACCGGCATCTTCGACTGAGAATCCACCATGTCAGACCACGAGGTCGGGGGCATCCCCCGGCCTCGCCTTGTTGACAAACTGGTTTTCGAGGCTGCTCAAAAACCTTCAGATGCAAGGCGCCTGCAGATCGAGGAGTGAGGCGTAGCGGAAGCTACGTCGCAGCGACGAGATCAAGGGAAACGAAGCAGATGAGGGTTTTTCAGCAGCCTGAGGCCGGGGGCATCCCCCGGCCTTCTTTGTTGAACCCCGGCGCGGCCCTGGTGTATGCTGTGCGCAATTCGGACGAGGAATCCCATGGAGATGAAGCAGAAATTCGACCGGCTCAAGGAGATACTCTCCGGCATGGAGAGCGTGGTGGTCGCTTTCTCCGGAGGGGTCGACTCCACCTTCCTGCTGCGGGTGGCCCGGGACGTCCTCGGCGCCGAGCAGGTGGTGGCCCTCACCGCCACATCCCCCACCTACCCGGCCTTCGAGTTCGAGGAGAGCCGGAAACTGGCGGCCCAGCTCCAGGTGCGCCAGGTGGTGGTGGAGAGCAACGAACTCGAGATCCCCGGTTTCGCCGAGAACGATCGGGAGCGCTGCTTCCACTGCAAGAAGGAGCTCTTCTCCATCTGCCGGGAGAAGGCCAGGGAGCTCGGCTTCCGGTTCATCCTCGACGGCAGCAACCTCGATGACCTCTCCGATTTCCGCCCCGGCCGCAAGGCCGCCGAGGAGCTCGAAGTGCGCTCCCCCCTGCTCGAGGCGGGGCTCACCAAGAACGACATCCGCTACATCAGCCGCGATCTCGGCCTCCCCACCTGGCACAAGCAGCCCTTCGCCTGCCTCTCCTCCCGTTTCCCCTACGGCACCGCCATTACCTCCGAGCGCCTCGCCCGGGTCGACCGCTGCGAGTCGTTCCTGCGGGGAGAGGGGCTGAAGAACTACCGCGTGCGCTACCATGACCAGATCGCCCGCATCGAGGTGGCCCCTCAGGAGATCCCCCGTTTCCTGGATGAAACCCTGCGGGAAGCCGTGGTCAGGGAGTTCAAGGAGGCGGGGTTTACCTACGTGGCCCTCGACCTGCAGGGGTACCGCACGGGCAGCATGAACGAAGTCACACCCTGACGGCCCTGCCGTCATTCACAAGGAGGGATCGATGCATAACAACAGCGCTCTTTTGGCCATCTGCTTTGCGGCCGGGGTGATCGGGGCCCTGCTCAACAGCCTCGCGGCCTGGGCCTTCGGCCAGTGGGGGGTCACCGAGCTGGCCGGCGTCCAGATGGCCCCGGCCTTCGCCCTCGGCTGGCTCTATCCCCGCCTGGTCTGGGGGGGGATCTGGGGGGTGGCCTACTTCCTTTTCGTCGGCGGAACCAAGTCCCGCCACGGCTGGATCCGCAAGGGGCTCTGGGTGAGCCTCCTGGCCACCGCCGCGCAGCTCTTCTACTTCTTCCCCTACGCCACCCTCCACGGCCAGATGGGGCTCGGCCTGGGGAACCTCACCCCCTTCTTCGTGCTCCTCTACAACTTCATCTGGGGCTTTTTCACCGGACTCTTCGCCCGTTTCCTCTGGGGGAAATAGCCATCACCCACCCCTTCCCCTCCCTTTGCTTCGGACGGGTCGCGGCACGACTGCTGCGGCCCGTCCTGCTGCTTCTGCTCGCGGCCGTCCTCTCAGGCGCTTCGGGCCCCGCCTCCCCCGTGTCCGGGCGGGTGGAGTGGGTCTACGACGGCGACACCCTGAAGGTGGCCGGGGTCGGGAAGGTTCGCCTGATCGGCATCGACGTTCCCGAGCGGGAGGACTCCGACCGGGACCGCTACCTGGTTGAAACGTTCGCCATTTCTCACGGGGCTCTCAGGCGGGCCTCCGCCCAGGCCCTGCGCTTCAACATCTCGGCCGTCAAGGGGAAGAGCGTCACCCTGACCTTCGACCGGGAGAGGACCGACCGCCACGGACGCACCCTCGCCTACGTCTTTCTCCCCGACGGCCGCTGCCTCAACCGCCTCCTGCTCGAGGAGGGGCTGGCGGTGGTCTACCGCCGCTTCGACTTCGATCTCAAGGAGGAGTTTCTCGCCGCCGAAACCGCCGCCCGCGCCGCCGGCCGGGGGCTCTGGGGGAAGTAGCCGGGACGGGGGACGATTTCCCCGCTCCTCCGGAAAAAAAGCCGCCTCGATCAGCGATTGCTGTTCGAGGCGGCTTTTTTCGTGTCCGGCAGGAGGGGGGCTGATCCCCTACTTCTTCAGCTCCTGCCTCACCCGGTTCAGCGTCCCTCCGGCGATGAGGTTGCGCCGCTGGCGCTCGGAGACCTCGAGGTGGGTGAGGATCGTCTTCCCGTCGATCTCCACGGGGATCTCCGTCCCCCCCGATTCGAGATGCTTTTTCACCTCGGGGAAGCGCACCTTCTTCCCCTTCTCGAAGAGCCGGAAGTCGTCGGGTTTCTGGAAGGTCAACGGCAGGATGCCGAAATTGCAGAGGTTGGCGTGATGGATGCGGGCGAAGCTCTTGACGATCTTGGCCCGCACCCCGAGGTAGCGCGGGGCGAGGGCGGCATGCTCGCGGCTGGAGCCCTGGCCGTAGTTCTCTCCGCCGACGACGATGACGTCCCCCTTGGCCTTGCACTCCTTGAAAAATTCGGGGTTGAGCTGGTAGTAGACGAACTCGCTGATCGCCTCGATGTTGGAGCGCAGGGGGAGGACCTTGTTCCCGGCGGGCATGATGGTGTCGGTGGAGATGTCGTCCTCCACCCGGATCACCACCTCGG
>JBFHXN010000137.1:0-6641 GCA_041598955.1 Desulfuromonadales bacterium
CCTCGCTCCCGAGGCCATCCTCGTCGTCTGCCTCTCCGGCCGTGGCGACAAGGACATCCACACGGTGGCCGAGACGATGGGGATCGAGCTTTAATAACAGGCATCAGATTCCGGGCGTCGGGTCTCGATGAGAAGCCTCATGGCTTTATGCCTGATTCCCGGGATATGAATCCTGAAACCTTTTTCCGAAGGAAAATCATGAAATTCACCGAACTTGACCTCCCCGAACAGGTACAGAAGGGGATCAAAGGCATGGGGTTTGTCGAGCTGACCCCCGTGCAGGATGAGTCGATCCCCCTTGCTCTCCAAGGCAAGGATGTGGCTGCCCAGGCTCAGACCGGAACCGGCAAGACGGCGGCCTTCCTCATTTCCCTCTTCACCCGACTGCTGCGCGAGCCCCGTCCCACGGGCAAGGATCCGCGCGCCCTGATCATGGCGCCCACCCGGGAACTGGTGGTGCAGATCTGCGAGGACGCCAAGGGGCTGGGGGAGTTCTGCCCCTTCAAGGTGCAGCCGATCTTCGGCGGGATGGACTACGAAAAGCAGCGCCAGTCCCTGCGCGACGGTGTCGATGTCATCGTCGCCACCCCCGGGCGCCTCATCGACTACGCCAAGCAGAGGGTCTTCTCCTTCTCCTCCATCGAGGCGGTGGTGATCGACGAGGCCGACCGCATGTTCGACATGGGCTTCATCAAGGACCTCCGCTACATCCTGCGCAAGCTCCCCCCATTCGACAAGCGCCAGACCATGCTCTTCTCCGCGACCCTCTCCCTGCGGGTCATGGAGCTTGCCTACGAGTTCATGAACCTGGCCGAGAGGGTCTCCATCGAGCCGGAGCAGGTCACCGCCGAGAGGGTCGAGCAGATCCTCTACCATGTCGGTCGCCGGGAGAAGTTTTCCCTGCTCCTGGGGCTGCTTCGCAAGGAGCAGGGAGCCGAGCGCGTGCTGATCTTCGTCAATACCAAGCGCGAGGCCGAGCATCTCACCGATCGGCTCAAGATCAACGACTTCAAGGCTGCGGTCATCTCCGGCGATATCCCGCAGAACAAGAGGATGCGCATCCTCGCGGACTTCAAGGAAGGGCGGCTTCAGTTTCTGGTGGCCACCGACGTCGCCTCCCGGGGGCTGCATATCGACGGGGTGACCCACGTGGTGAACTACGATCTGCCCCAGGACGCCGAGGACTACGTCCACCGCATCGGCCGCACCGCCAGGGCCGGTGCCCTCGGCAAGGCGATCAGTTTCGCCGACGAGGACCTCGTCTTCCATCTCCCGGACATCGAGGAGTATATCGGCCAGAAGGTTCCCAGTGCCTTTCCCGAGGATGAGGACTTTTGCAGGGACTTCAAGCGCGGCGCTCCCCGCAAGAAAGCCCCCGTGCCTGAGAAGGCCGCCGGGGGGAGCAGGCCTGGAGGGTCAGGGCCGCGCCGCAGGCCCCAACGCCGCCGCAAGGAGGGGGGCTCCCCCCGGTAGGGAGCCCGTCACCATCCTCGGCGATCCGGAAATTCTCCCATGCTGAAGAAACTCTCCATCCTGGCCGCCGCCTTGGCGGCCGCCTTCGCCCTGCTGATGCTCGCCGGGCGCGGCGCCACCTATACCTCCGCCCGGTCGCTCCCCCTCCCGGTCCCCCCGGCTGAGGTATGGTCGCTGATCGAGCAGGTGGAGTTCTGGCCCCGCTGGTGGCCCGGGGTCCGCTTGGCCTCGGTGACCCCGGGGTGGGCGCCGGGAGCCCAGTTGGTTCTGGAGTTGACGGGGATGCCCGACCAGGACCCGGCCCGGGTGGAGGAGGTCAATCCGGGGGTCGAGGTCCGCTGGTCCCGTCCGGGGTTTCTCGGGAGTGAGACCCGGACCCGGCTGAGGATCGATCCTTCCGAGGGGGGAAGCCTCGTGACCCTGGAGAGCTTCATCCGAGGGCCCCAGGCCTTTCTGGCCATGACAACGCGCCAGGAGGATTTCGCCCTCTATCATCAGGGGGTGCTGGAGAGTCTCGCCAGGCACCTCCAGGGGGGCGAAGATGCTCGGTAGAGACCTCCCCGGCCTCATCTCCTGCCGCCGCTGTCCCCGCCTGGCCGCCTACCTGAAGGGTCTGCCCCCCCGCAAGGGGTGGGAGCGCTCCGATTACTGGGGGCGCCCCGTTCCCGGTTTCGGAGACCCGCAGGCCCGGGTCTGCCTAGTGGGGCTGGCGCCCGGGGCCCACGGAGCCAATCGCACAGGACGTCCCTTCACCGGCGACGGCGCTGGCGACTTCATGTATCCGCTGCTGCACGCCGCGGGCTTCTCCAACCAGGCCGAGGTGAGGGATATCTCCGACGGGCTCACCCTGCGGGACCTCTACATCACCAACGCCGTCAAATGCGCCCCGCCGGAGAACAAGCCCGGCCCCGACGAATTTGAGCGCTGCCAGCCCTATCTGGAGACGGAGCTCGCATCCCTTCCCCGGTTGAGGGTGGTTCTGGCCCTGGGGCAGGGGGCCTACACGAGCTACCTGCGTCTGCTTCGCCGGCAGGGGAGGGTCGGGCGGCTCGCCGACCACCCCTTCGGCCACGGCAGACTCTTTCGCCCCGAGGAAGGGCCCTGGGTCGTGGCCAGCTACCATACCAGCCGCTACAATATCCAGACCGGTCGACTTGACCGGGGGATGTTTCTCGACCTCCTCGGGCGGGTCCGGAAGCTGGCCGAGGGAGAAAACGGTTGAAAAGGTCCGGCTATTTTCATAAACTACCCCGATTTGGGTTGCAGTAAGGACGTGACATGGGCCGCATCGAAGAGACCTTCGCCGCGCTTCGCCAGAGGGGGGAGAAAGCCCTCATCCCTTTTCTCACCGCCGGCGACCCCGACCTGGGGACCACCGGGCGGCTGATTCATGCCCTGGTGGAAGCCGGAGCCGACCTGATTGAACTCGGCTTCCCCTTCTCCGACCCCATGGCCGACGGGCCCACGATTCAGGCCTCTTCCGAGCGGGCCCTGGCTGCGGGAACCGATCTGGCCGGAGTGCTGACCACCGTCGCCGCAGTGCGCGAGCATACCAACGTCCCCATCGTTCTGATGGGGTACTACAATCCGGTCTTCCGCTACGGCCCCGAGCGCTTCGCTCGCGATGCCGCCGCGGCCGGCGTGGATGGGTTGCTGCTGGTCGACCTGCCCGCCGAGGAGGCAGGTGAGATCCAGGGCCACCTCCGGCAGGCCGGCCTCGCCCTGATCCAGTTGCTGGCGCCGACCACCCCGCCCGAGCGCCGTCGTCTGTTGGCCGGCAGGGCCGAGGGTTTTCTCTATTACGTCTCCATGACGGGGGTGACCGGGGTGCAGAAGGTCGATCCGGCCGCCATTGAGCGGGAGGTGAGGAGCCTGAAGGAGGCCTGCCCGGTTCCCGTCGGGGTCGGCTTCGGTATCTCCACGCCGGCCGAAGCCGCCGCCGTGGCCGCCTTCGCCGATGCCGTGGTGGTCGGAAGCGCCCTGGTCAAGGTCATCGCGGCCCATGGCGGCGATCCAGACCTGCTTCAGCGGGTGACGGAGTTTGCTGGGTCTCTCAAGGCTGCTCTCAGGGGTGTCTAGGCCCTTCGGACGGCAACCGTGAAAGGGGAGGCATGAAGGTTCGGGTACTGGGGAGCTACGGGTCGAGGCTGCCGGGCTACGCCACCACCAGCTTTCTGATCAATGAACGTCTTCTGGTCGATGCCGGTACCGTGAGCTGGACCCTCGGGCTGGAGGAGCAGCTCGCCGTCGAGGATGTGCTGCTCAGCCATGCCCATCTCGACCACATGGTCGATCTCGCTTTTCTGGCGGACAACGTCTTCGCCCGCAGAGCCACTCCCGTGAGAGTCTGGGCGCCGGAGCCCGTGCTCGACGGGGTGCGGCGACACCTCTTCAACGATGTGGTCTGGCCCGATTTTACCCGGTTGCCCAGCCCGGAGGCCCCGGCCATTGATCTGCGGCCCCTCCCTGCCGGGGAGGCGGTCCACGTCGGCGGGGTAAAGGTTCGCTGGGTTCCGACCCACCACACGGTTTTCTGCGCCGCCTATCTGCTCGAAAAGGGGGGGCGCAGCCTGCTCTTCTCCGGTGATACGGCCGAAACCGAGGAGGCATGGATCCTGGGGCGGAGCGCCCCGGATCTGGCGGCGGTATTCGTGGAGGCCTCCTTTCCCGATCGGTTGCGGAATCTGGCCCTTGCAAGCGGCCACCTGACCCCTGCGCAGCTCGGCGGGGAACTGGTCAAGCTCGGCCGGCCCGAGGTGCCGGTCAAGGTGTTTCACATGAAGCCCCAGTACCTGGAAGATGTCCTGCGCGACCTGGCGGCCCTGGAGGGATATGGCCTGCAGGTTCTGCGCGGCGGCGAGGAATTCGACTTTTAGCCGAGAACCCCTGAATAGGCGAGGTGCGGAAATGGCCTGGTTCAAGAAATCCAAGGCGCCCATGGCGCCGGTGGAAGAGAAGAAGCTGCAGATGCCCGAGGGTGTCTGGACCAAATGCAAGAACTGCAACGAGATCATTTACAGCAAGGAGATCGAACGGAATCTCAACGTCTGTCCCAAGTGCGACTACCATTTCCGGATCACCGCCCGCCAGCGCATCGACCTGGTGCTCGATGAGGGCTCCTTCCAGGAGATGGACCCCGCCATGCAGTCCGTCGATTTTCTCGAGTTCAAGGACTCCAAGAAATACAAAGACCGCATCAAGGCCGCAGTCAAGAAGTCGACCGGAGATGCGGTCATCTGCGGGGAAGGGGCCATCGAGGGTTTGGCCGTGGTGGTCTCGGTCTTCGACTTCAGCTTCATGGGCGGAAGCATGGGCTCGGTGGTCGGGGAGAAGATCACCCGCGCCATCGAGAGGGCCCTTGAGAAAAAGAGTCCTCTGCTGATCTTCTCCTCCTCGGGCGGAGCACGCATGCAGGAGAGTATCCTCTCCCTGATGCAGATGGCCAAAACCAGCGCCGCCCTGGGTCGGCTGAAGGCCGCCGGCATTCCCTTCATCTCCGTGCTCACCGATCCCACCACCGGCGGGGTCACCGCCAGCTTCGCCATGCTGGGAGATCTCAACATCGCCGAGCCCAAAGCCCTCATCGGCTTTGCCGGGCCTCGAGTCATCGAGCAGACCATCCGGCAGAAACTCCCCGAAGGGTTCCAGCGCTCCGAGTACCTACTCGACCACGGGATGGTCGATATGATCGTTCCCCGGCGCGAGATGAAAGAGCGTCTGGCCCAGATCCTGCGGATTTTCACCAAGAGCTGACGGCGTGGGGTACCGGGGCAGCCTCGATTACCTCTATGGACTGCAGCGGTTCGGCATCAAGCTCGGATTGGACAACATCCGGACCCTCCTGGAGCGCCTCGGACACCCCGAGCGGGCCTTCGGCATCGTCCACGTGGCCGGGACCAACGGCAAGGGGTCGGTCTGCGCCTGCCTGGCCACGATCTTCCGTGCCGCCCGACTGCGGGCCGGGCTCTACACCTCTCCCCATCTCCATTCCTTCACCGAACGCCTCCGGGTCGACCTGGAGCCCGTCGCCGAAGCCGACGTCGTACGCCTGACCGACAAGCTGCGGGCCTGTGGCGAGGGGATCCCCCTGACCTTCTTCGAATTCACCACGGCCATGGCCCTCGAGTTCTTCCGGGAGAGGAAGGTCGGGTGGGCGGTCCTCGAGGTCGGCATGGGGGGGCGGCTCGACGCCACCAATGCCGTTCATCCCGATCTCTGCGTGATCACCCGGGTGGGGCTCGACCACAGGGAGCATCTCGGCTCGACCCTGGCGGAGGTGGCCGGCGAAAAGGCCGGCATCATCAAGCCAGGGGTTCCCGTGGTCTGCTCTCTTCAGGAGCCTGCGGCCCTGGAGGTCATCGAGGACCGGGCGCGGCAGTGCGGCGCCCCGCTCTTTTTGGCCGGTCGGGATTTCGCCTCCGCGTTCGACCTGCGGGGGATGACCTACCGCGGCCTCGACAGGAACCTCGGCGGTTTGCCGATGGGTCTTGAGGGGGGGCATCAGCGGGAGAACCTCGCCCTGGCCCTGGTCGCCGGAGAACTGCTCATTCGCCGGGGGGTTCCTCTGGATGAGGACGCCCTGTGCCGCGGGGTGGCGCAGGTCCGCTGGCCCGGAAGGCTGGAGTGGTGGCTGGGGGAGCGGAAGGTTCTCCTCGACGGCGCTCACAACGAGGACGGCGCACGGGCCCTGGCCGATTACCTCGCAAGCGCCGCGATCTCGGGTGTGCGTCTGGTCGTCGGCATGAAGGGGGACAAGGAGGCAGAGGCCATGCTGAGGCGCCTGCTGCCGCACGCCTTGGCCCTCTACTGCGCCCCTCCCCCCGTGGACCTGCCGGCTGCGCCCGAGTCTCTCGCCGCGACCGCCCAGGCCGTCGGGGTTCCCGCCCGGACCTTTCCCCGTGTCGCGGACGCCATGGAGGCCGCCCTGCGGGAGCGCAGGGACGGGGAGGTGGTTGTGGTCGCAGGCTCCCTCTTTTTGGTGGCGGCTGCCCGGGAATACCTGATGGAACACGAGGATCGACCGTGACCCCTTTTCAACGCCTTTTCTCATCGCTCTGCGTGGCTGGTCTGCTCCTTTGCGGGCCACTGGCCCTGGCCCAGAGTCTCCCGGGTGGAGGACCCGCCGGGGAAGAGCCGGTGGCCATCGAGGCCGATCAGTTCAGCTTCGA